>JAKAAJ010000011.1:0-18773 GCA_021802365.1 Thermoplasmata archaeon
ATGTACGGTGAAGCAGCTCTTCTTGAAAGGAGACGGAACCTCGAGGACATAAGGAGCAAGAGCTTCCAGTTTGAGGAACTTCGCCACTCCATAGGCGAAGAGACCTGGAAACCGGATTTCGGCCCGCAGGAAATTGGGAAAGCAGGCGCTACGATTATCGGGGCCAGAAATTATCTCATAGCCTATAATGTGAATCTCAACACTCAGGACATTAGCACCGGTAGGAAGATAGCCAAGGCACTCAGAGCAAAAGACGGCGGTTTCACATTCGTCAAGGCACTGGCTTTTTATCTTGAAGACAGGAAGCTTGTGCAGATATCAATGAACCTGACCAATTTCCAGAAGACCCCCATACACAGGGTATTTGAGCTTGTTAAACTTGAGGCAGCCAGATACGGAATATCTGTTGTGGAGTCAGAAATTGTAGGCCTTGTGCCACTGGAAGCTCTGGTTGAGTCCTCCAGGTTCTTCCTTCAGCTGAACAGATTCAGCACCGATCAGGTGCTTGAGAAGAAATTAATGAAGTGATAAGATGGAAAGTTTTGATGAATTTCTGAAAAGACTTGCATCACCTTCCCCTGCACCTGGAGGAGGTGCAGCAAGCGCTGCCGTTTCAGTTATTGCTGCCTCCATAAATTCCATGGTATCCGGAATAACCATGGAGAAGAAGAGTTATGCCAGGTTCAGGGAAATGATGAATGAGATTAAAATGAGATCAGACTTAGCTGTAAATGATTTAAGGGTACTGATGAAGGAGGATGAGGCCGCCTTCAATATGATCGTGGCAGCATGGAAGATGCCAAAAAACACTTCTGATGAGATCAGGGCCAGAGATGTTAAAATGAATGAAGCCATCAGACACGCTGTGGCTGTGCCATGGAGAATTGCACAGAAGTCCCTGGAGATCCTGCGAGATTCTCTGCTTATTTCTAAATATGGGTTGAAATCTGCTATTACTGATTCAATGTGCTCTGCGGAGTTCTCGGCCTCTGCCATTAGGGGTGTACTTCAGAATGTGGCAATAAATATCAAAGATGCAGACAGTGAATTCAGGGAGTCTGAATCGATTAAGATGCGGCTGTTTCTTGAGGATGCGGAAGACATTTACAGATCTGTAAAAAATGCTGTTCAGGAAAAAATGGGGATGAACTGAGATGGAACTGACAGTGCCCAATATGGATCTTATCAGAGAAGCTCAGGAATATCTCAGGGGAAAGATAAACAGAACTGAACTTAAGAAGAGCACGACGCTTAGCAAGATGTTTGGCTGTGAACTCTACCTGAAGATGGAAAACCATCAGAAAACAGGATCGTTCAAAAGCCGCGGGGCAATTTTCAGGATGTCCCGGCTTACTGATGAGGAGCGCAAAGCTGGAGTAATCACAGCAAGCTCTGGAAATCATGCACAGGGTGTTGCGTATGCCGCAATGATCAATGGAATTGATGCAAAGATTGTTATGCCGGAGTACTCAGTGCCGGCAAAGGTGAATGCCGTACAGGATTATGGAGCCAGAGTTGTTCTTTCTGGCAGTGATTACAGCGACTCAAGGGAGAAGGCTGAGGAAATACGGAAACAGGAAGGAAGAACTTTCATTGAGGCATTCAACTGCCCATATATAATATCAGGCCAGGGTACTGCAGGAATTGAGATTCTTGAAGACCTCCCTGATCCTGATATCATAGTGGTCCCTGTAGGAGGTGGGGGCCTGATTTCTGGAATTGCAATAGCGGCCAAATCTATTCATCCATCAGTGAAAATCATAGGAGTGGAATCTGAAAAATCAGACTCCATGAAGAAGTCCATTGAAGCTGGCAGGATAATCCCGCATACAAGCGGGGAGAGCATCGCTGACGGTATATCCGTGAAATATCCCGGGGAACTGACACTGAAAATATGTTCGGAACTGGTTGATGACATTGTAACTGTATCGGATGAGAGCATTGCTGTTGCAATTTACAAATTGCTTGAGAGAAACAAGACCCTGGTGGAACCTTCCGGTGCTGCGGGAATTGCTGCCCTGATGGAGGGAAAGATAGACGTTAAGGGAAAGAAGGTGGTTGTTGTTCTGTCCGGGGGAAACATAAATTTCCTTCTTCTTTCCAAGATTATCTACAAATCCATGGAACTTGAGTCAAAGCTGATGAGAATTGAATTCAAGATACCGGACAGGCCAGGGACATTGAGCAAAATTTCCTCTGTTATTTCTGCAACTGGAGGTAATGTATTCCATGCAGAGGTGGACAACCTTTCGGAGGATACTCCAGTTGGATTCCAGACAATAACATTCTCAATCAATCTGAGGAACTCTGAACATCTGAGCAATCTCCTCAAAAGAATTGATGAACTTGGCTACAGATACAAAATACTGAGGTAAGTTATGGTCTTATCTCAAACACATTTATGTCCTGTTCATCTGCCTCCTTCAGGACAATTCCCGTGACAACTGCATTGGGAAGTCCCCGGGATTCGTCCAGTAGCTTCTGAATTTTTTCCCTGTCTCCCTGAATGAATGCCTCAACATCCCCATCCGGAAGATTTTTTACCCAACCATTGAGACCCAGCGAAATTGCGGCTGAAGAGAAATTTCTCCTGAAGTTCACACCCTGAACAACCCCACTGAATCTTGCAATTACAGCTGTCATACCAGTCACTAGTTTCTGCTGATTATTGTAAGTACATCCTGATCCAGAAGCTCATAGTTCAGCCCCACTCTCAGCTCAGACTGTTTCCTGGCCGGACCTGTAATTATGGCATATCTGAATGATGAAAGCATTTCCCTGCTTATCTTCCGAACAACCTCTCTAACAACGGCACCCTTTCTCAGCACCATGGGTCTTTCCATATCTATCTCTCCTGACTTCTCCCGAAGGTAAACACGTATAAGTTCAAGCTCCTGGTATATGGCCTCCTTTAGTTCCTCTATTCCTGTATGACTGGAAGCTGAAACCTTTACAACCTTTCCAAATCTGGACAGTTCATCAATATCGGACTGTGAATGTGGTAAATCGATCTTGTTCACAACATAAAGTGCCTTTGCATATACGGTGTTGCCCCTCAGGAAATCTATGAGATCATCAGAATCAATTGATTCCCGTATGTACAGATCGCAGTTTGTAATTCTGAACTCATTGAGGATCTCCTTGATCTGATCCTCCTCTATATTCACATTTCTTGGTTTCTGAATCCTTATTCCACCTGTATTGTTCCTGTGAATTCCGATATTTTTGCGTCTTCTGTTTAGCACGATTCCGGCCCTCTGGAGCTCGAACACAATCTTTTCCACTCCCTTGACCCGGACGTCTATGACAATAAGAATCAGGTCTGCATTTCTCACCATGCTGAGGACCTCCCTTCCTCTTCCGGATCCAACGCTTGCGTTCTCTATGATTCCCGGAAGATCAAGGATCTGGATCTGGGCTCCCTTGTAATTCAGGGTTCCTGGAACTGCTCTCAGTGTTGTGAATGCAAAGTTTCCTATCTCGCTCTCCTGATCTGTAAGGTCGTTCAGAAGGCTGCTCTTTCCCACATTGGGGAAGCCAACAAGTGCTACTGTGGCATCGCCGCTCTTTGGAATGGCAAAGCCCTCTCCTCCACCCTTCTTCTGAGACATGAGGTCGCCCTCAAGTCTGGAAAGCTTTGCTTTCAGGAGTCCGATGTGCTTCTGAGTGGCCTTATTGTATTCTGTATTCCTGAGCTCATCCTCAAGCTCCTTGATTCTCTCCTGAATGGTGGCCATTTACCATGGCGTATCAGAGAAGGGGATAAAAATACCTATCAATCCTTTATGGTTATGGAATAAAGAAAAAGAGTTTCAAACGTAAAGGGTGAACTTGCCACTTCCTTGAAACTCAATTTTTGAAACTCACTGATAAGGCTGTCCACATCGGTGAGTGAGGAGAGGATAAGAAAACATATTCCGCCACTTTTGAGGTGGCCAGGGAGTTCTCTGAGAAATGGCCTAGTGACTCTGAATCCGTCACTGCCACCGTCCCATTGTTCACTTCCGCCAAAATTGTCCTCCGTAGGGAGGTATGGCGGGTTGAAGATAACTGTGTCATATCTCTCCGGAACCTTGTTAAACAGGTCTCCAGCTGTCGCTTCTAATGAGACATCATTCAGCCTGGCATTATGCAAGGTGCAGTTCACTGCCTCTGGATTTATATCCACAGCTTTAACATGAAAACCTCTCTTTGCAAAGAATACTGAAATTATTCCGCTTCCTGAGCCTATCTCCAGTATGTCCCCATGCGGTGATGCGTTTTCCAGAATTAGAAACGTGTCATCAGATGGATCGTAAACATTCCTGCATATATCGATGAGAATTTCCGTATTCCTGAAACAGTATCGTCTTGACAATATGTACCCTATGGGTTAAGCATTAATAAGCTGGCTTTATTATGTTGATCCTGAAACCCGTCTGGGATTTCAGAAAGGTAGTTCATATTGACTGAGAATGACCGGGCCAGAAATATCATAATCACGGAAAAGGCTGATGCAGCAAGAAGGATCGCCTACATACTTTCTGATGGCAGCTCAAAGCAGAAGAGGTCAAAGGGACTGAATTACATAGAGTTTGGAGAAGGTAATGGCCTGACCTATGTAATACCTCTGAGTGGCCATATAATTGAGATCGACTTCCCGGAAAAGTACAAGGACTGGCGTGGTTCAGATCTAAATGAAATAATTGGTGCCACCATTGAAAGGAAAATCAAGAACAGGAGCGCTTTCAATTCCCTGGTCTCTCTTTCAGGCTTTTCACAGAGAATTGTAGTGGCGACTGACTTCGACAGGGAAGGGGAGCTGATCGGTGTAGAAGCTCTGGACATAGTTAAGGAGAATGTCCTTTCAAAGGTGAAATCCAACCCCGATATTCTGAGAGCCAGGTTCAGCTCACTCACAGGAGAGGATGTGAGAAATGCCTTTGCCAATCTTGTTGCTGTTGACCATGATCTGGCTGATTCAGCTCAGGCAAGGGAGGAGATAGACCTGATCTGGGGTGCTGTCCTGACCAGATTCTTCTCCATTGCATCAAAGAGGCTCGGTAAGAACTTTCTCAGTGTGGGAAGAGTGCAGACTCCTACCCTTGCACTTGTTGTCAGGCGGGAGCTGGAGATAAGGGAATTCAAGCCAGTCCCATACTGGAGAATAACAATTACATTTCACAAGGGCATAGACTTTGAGGCCAGATATGCAGAGGAGCAGATCTGGGACGAGAAAAGGGCCGAAAAGATATTTTCGGAAATAGACGGAAAGGATGGAGTTGTGAAATCCTGCGAAGTCCATGAGGAGGCAATACTGAAGCCAATTCCATTCAATACAACTGAATTCCTCAGAGAGGCTTCTCGTATTGGCATACCTCCTGCCAGGGCGATGCGGATTGCTGAGAGCCTCTATACCAGAGGTTATATCAGTTATCCAAGAACTGATAATACCGTCTACCAGAAGAGCATCTATCTCAAAGGAGTACTGGAGAAGCTCCTGAAAACACCATTCTCTGAAGATGTTAAGAAGGTTCTAAGCCAGGATTCCATAAGACCTTCCAGAGGAAAGGTGGAAACCACTGATCACCCCCCAATTTACCCGGTATCCGGATTCAGGGAGGGTACTCTGAAGGGCGATTTTTTGAAGATCTATGAACTGGTGCTCAGAAGATTTCTGGCAACGCTTTACAGAACCGGAAAAAGGCAGATCACCGATCTTGTGGCAGATGTGGAGGGGCATGATTTCATCTCAAGGGGACTGAAAATCATAGATCCAGGTTGGATGGAACTATACCCCTACAGGACCGTTCAGGAGGTTGCAGTTCCTGAACTTGCTTCCGGCGACAGAATAAAGGGAAAGAGATGGGATATCATCAAAGAGGAGACAAAGCCACCCAGAAGATATGATCTTGCCTCTCTTATAAAGAAAATGGAGGAACTTAAATTAGGAACAAAGAGTACAAGGCATGACATTATAGGAAAACTGCAGGAAAGAGGTTACATTGAAGGAAATCCTGTGAGGCCTACAGAACTGGGAATAGGTCTGATAGATGCGCTCCTGAAGGTTAATTCAGGCATTACTGAACCGGACATGACTGCAAAGCTGGAGGAGGAGATGGATGATATCGCCTCAAGCAGAATAAAGAAGGATGAGGTAGTTGGAATTTCACGAAAAATGCTAACTGAGGTTCTGGCCCAGTTCAGAAGCAGGGAATCTGAGATAGGGGAGACAATCCAGCAGGCACTGAGAAAGGGGACACCTCTTGGCAGATGCCCTTTCCATGAGACAGATATTCTTTTGCTCAAGTATCGGGAATTCAACAGGATAAAGTGTGAAACTGAAAACTGCCGCATTGATTTCACCATCAAGGTGAGGGGCCTTCCACAGATACTTGATGAGAAATGCGACGTCTGCGGCCTCCCTCTCATAAAGATCATAAGAAGAGGGCAGTCTCCGGAGACAAAGTGCATTGATCCAAAATGCAGACACAACTCCGAGAAGGATAATATTGGCATCTGTCCCAAGGATGGGGGAAACCTGATCATAAGGCAATCAAGATTCGGAAAAAGGTTCATCGGATGTACTAACTACCCATCATGCACCCAGACATACCCATTACCGCAGATGGGTTTCATTACACCTGCAGGTGAGACATGCCCGCACTGCAGTTCACCAATACTTTACGCCAGTCGTGGAAAGGGAAGGTGGAAATTCTGCCCCACCATAGACTGTGAGTTTAACAGAAAGAAAGGGGTGAAAAAGACTGGCCGAAAAACTGAGAGCCCTTCCTGAGATTGCACTCATCGCCACATTCGTACTTGCATCTCTTCTCGCAGTATTTCTTTCAATCACCATAACATCTATTCCTGGTGGAGAAAAGGCTCCATCATCCACAAGCGGATTTGGTTATATCATTTATTATCTTGTTGCCGCCATAGTATTCTCTGCAATTGTGATATTTCTGGGACGCAGGGATCGTGCGAGGATAATCAGATATTTCTTTATCGGCGTGACAGCTTTCGTTATCTTCTATGTATTCAGCATTCTGGGTCTTTACATAGCAAATACTCTTGCCGAATATTATGCAATCTCGATCATCCCGGCTCTGTTTTTCGCGGCTCTCATGCTGATGTTTGAGAAATGGTACATCACCAACATAGTTGGCTTTCTTCTAACTGCCGGAGTTGCATCTATCTGGAGTGAGGTCATAGGGATCTGGGCCTCTGTTGTCTTCCTTGCTGTATTTGCAGTCTATGACTATATTTCAGTGTACAGGACAAAACACATGATAAGCCTTGCAAAGGTCTCTGTTCAGCAGAGGCTACCTATGCTATTCTTCTACCCCACAAAAAAAGGAGCTCAGGTTGGGGACATGAGCTTTGAGCCAAGGAATGATGATTCAAGAGGAGATGTCATAGCCCTTGGCTTTGGAGATATGGTTTTTCCTGCCATAATGGTGGTTTCCTCATCACTGTATCAGCCCACCCATCTTCTTCTCTTCGCAATGCTCCCATTGCTTGGGGCAGTTGTTGGGATGATAATCCTCTTCTTCTTTGTATCAAGCAGGCCTGCACCCGGGCTCCCGCTGATAAATTCCGGCGCTATTGGTGGCTTCCTCATAGCCTTCGCAATTTTCACTCTGCACTGATTCAGTGGAGGAATACTCGGGTGGAGGTGAAGTACATGCTTATTCCAAGCTCTGATGCCCTGGCAATAACCTCATCATCCCGTATTGAGCCACCAGGTTGAATGATTGCAGATATTCCAGCTCTTCCGGCAACCTCCACATTGTCATAGAATGGAAAGAATGCGTCTGATGCCAGAACTGAGCCTCTCGCCTTTTCACCGGATCTGTCAACGGCGATCTTCATGGCTTCCACCCTGGAAGTCTGGCCAGCCCCTATGCCTACAGTCTGCCTATCCTTTGCAATGACTATGGCGTTGCTCCTGCAGTGTGCCACGACCTTCCAGGAAAACTCCAGATCCTTAATCCTCTCATCTGAAATGGGCTCACCGCTTTTCAGCTGCAGTGGTCCATGACTGGATTTGAGCCTTTCCTGCGCAAGGATACCGTTTGATATTGACCTCACCCTCAGGGATTCGTCAGGGCTGTAATTCACCCTGAGAACCCTGAGGTTTTTCTTTTTCTTGAGCAGCTCAAGTGCTTCCTGACTGTATGACGGGGCAATCAGCACCTCCACAAACATCTTTGAAATTTCTGTATAGCAGGAGGAATCGAACTCCCCATTTACTGCTATGACTGAACCGTATGCAGACTCACTGTCAGCGTCTATGGCCTTCCTTATTGCAGTTCCAAGTGAATCTGATGAGGCCACCCCGCATGGGGTGTTGTGCTTTATGACAACTGCTGTGGGTTCATCAAACTCCAGCACTGTTTCGTACGCTGAGTCAGAGTCCATAAGGTTGTTGTATGAGAGTTCCTTTCCCTGTATCTGGGTTGCATTGGCTATTCCGTTTCCTGTGTTGTCCCTGAAGAGAAAACCTTTCTGTTGAGGGTTTTCGCCATATCTCAACTCTACACCGTTATACCCTGTTACAAAGAGAGTCTTTGGTGTAGTCCCGTAGAGAGCAGAGTTCAGCTTCTGATATATCTCTATGTCGTAGACAGCCATCCTCCTGAAAGCCTTCACTGCAAGCCTTCTCCTTGATTCCAGTGAGATCTGGCCAGCCTGCATAAGTTCCTCAGAAAGGCTGTGATAATCTTCCGGATCAGATGCAACTGTTACACGCTCGAAGTTCTTTGCAGCTGACCTGATAAGTGAAACCCCCCCTATATCGATGTTCTCAATCATATCATCCAGTTTCCCGGAGGCAGACTTTTCATGAAATGGATAAAGATTGCATATCACCAGATCAAACCTGGGAAACTTCATTCTGTCAATTTCTCCCAGGCTATCCGGGTCATCTCTTGCAAGGATGCCGGCAAATATTGCCGGATGCAGAGTCTTGACCCTTCCGTCCAGAAGTGAGTCAAACCCTGTGAGAGTGGAGGTGCTTATGGCCTTTATGCCATTGGACTGGAGATGCTTGAACGTTGAACCTGTTGCATATATTCTCTCAACATTCGCACCTATACCATTGAGAAATGGAACAAGATCCCGCTTGTCTGAGACACTGGCAAGAATATTCATGGGGTGAGATAGCAGATTATATTAAATGAGTTTCCTGAAACTCTTCAAAAGGTAGATGAGACCGGTTATCACTGCCATGAACAATTACTTTCACTCATTTTTTGACCTTTTCAGTAATTAAATATACATGTTACAAAACCTTTATGATTCATGTTAAATCCCTGTGAAGAGGCAAACAATGGAAAGAAACATTGCAGTCGAGAAAGTTACACAGACACCAACAGCAAAGAGAGAAGTTGAAATCGTAGAAAGAAAAGGAATTGGACACCCCGACAGTGTATCAGACGGAATTGCAGAGTCAGTGAGCAGAGCACTCAGCAAATATTACCTTAAAGAATACGGCAAGATTCTGCATCATAATACGGATCAGGTTGAGATAGTGGGAGGCCAGTCAGCCCCAAAGTTCGGCGGAGGCCTTGTACTGGAGCCCACATATATTCTTCTCAGCGGAAGAGCAACCACGAAGGTCGGGAATGACAGGATACCGTTCAAGTCCATTGCAATCAAGGCAACAAGGGAATATCTCCAGCAGAATTTTGCACACCTTGATCTTGACGCAGACACTATGATCGATTGCAGGATCGGGCATGGGTCTGTTGATCTGGTTGATCTTTATGACACCTCCAAGCTCAGATCAAACGATACCTCCTTCGGAGTAGGATTCGCTCCATTCACAGATACAGAAAGGCTGGTATATGAGACGGAGCGTTACATCAACGGAAAGGAACTGAAGAAAAAACTTCCGGCAATCGGGTATGATATCAAGGTAATGGGCTTCCGCAACAGGGACAGGATCAACCTCACCATTGCAGCAGCCTATGTGGACAAGTTTGTCCAGACTGACCCGGAGTATTTCTCAATAAAAAGCGAACTGAAGGAACTCCTGGCCAGGAATGCACAGAAATTTACTGACAAGCCGGTGGATATTTTCATAAACACTGCAGATGAAGAGGAAGGCAAGGGAACAGGGCATTACCTCACTGTAACAGGGCTTTCAATGGAAAATGGCGATGATGGCTCTGTGGGAAGAGGAAACAGGGTTACCGGGCTGATAACACCCTACAGACCAATGAGTATGGAAGCTGCAGCAGGAAAGAACCCGGTCACTCATGTGGGAAAACTGTACAATGTCCTTTCAAATCTAATTGCCCAGGATATCGTAAAGGAGCATTCGGGAGATGTCGAGGAGGTTCATGTCAGAATCGTCTCCCAGATCGGGAGAAGAATTGATGACCCCCATGTTGCAAGCATTCAGGTCATGTATGCTGACAATGTTGATCCTTCCAAGATGAAGAACAACATCAGGAACCTTGCGGATGACAGAATAGCAAAGGTTCATGATCTGACAAACATGTTTGTTGAGGGTAAGGTTCAGGTATTCTGATCCTCCCTCATATTTTTATAATTTTATCAGATTATTTTCCACATGGTGAATGCGTCAGAGGAGTCGCTGTAATAACCCTTTATTCTTGATGTTATGACGAATCCAAATTTGCGGTAAAATGTGATCGCCGTTTCATTATCCACCTTTACCTCGAGCCTTATGCTCATCAGGTGGTTCTGGATTGCAAAATTTATGAAATTGTCCATAAGTGACTTGCCTATTCCCTGGCTTCTGAGTTCAGACCTTACGGCAAGAAGGAGGATCCTTGCCTCACCCTCATGATTTCTTGCCCCTATAATGAAACCCTGAACTGATTCATTAAGGACATAAACCCTGAATGCCTGCGGCCAGGCACTGTACAGATCCATGATCAGGCTTGAGGAGTAATATTCAGAGAATGAGCTTCTTGCTATATCCATTATGTCATATATATCGTCTCTCTGGAATTCCCTGATATAGCCCTGCACAAAGTGTGAGTTCATAGCCACAGTTTTTCCCCTTACCTGTACAATCAGATATTGCAATTAGTACTTTTCTACATACATAAAGCGAAATTTCGCAAAAGAAAGGTCAGACCGGATTTGCCCTCAGCTTTCTGACTTCCCTGTTGTATGCATCTGCTATATCAGCAAATCCGATTGTTCCTACTACCAGATCTTTCTGGCTGCTGTCTATGACAACAAGTTTCCCGATGGTTGATTTGGTGAGTTCATCCAGGGCCTGATGTATGCTTGAGTTTTTGTCTATCACCATAACATTTGTGCTCATCACGTCCTTTACTTGAGTTCTGGTTGGGCTGTCTGATGATGAAAGCGCTTCCAGCGACACCATGCCAAGAAGATGGCCATTCTCCGTTACAACGATGGTTTTCGTGTTTGTCATGTTGATGAGGGAATACGCTTCGGAAAGACTCGTATCGGGAGATGCGGAGGGAAAATCACTCTTCATGGCATCCTCCACACTTATCTGATCGAGAATTGGCCTCTCATATTCACCTGCATGTGCTGGAGATGCTGCTCTGTTGAGAACCTGGGCGCGGTAGATTGAATATTTCTTGCCTGAAACGAAGTATGACGTAACTGTGGCCAGCATAAGGGGCAAAAACAGACCAAAGCCGCCTGTCATCTCTGTGCCCATTATCAGGACTGAGATTGGAGCTTTTGAGATTCCACCGAAGAAAGAGATCATGGTGACTATCGTTACTTCTACTATATTCAGGAAAGGAAAGAACGGATGCAGTACTATCCATATTGAAGCGCCCATGAATGCCCCGATGGTAAGTCCCGGGGCAAACACTCCTCCTGAACCACCAGAACCAATTGTGAGTGAGGTGGCAATTATCTTGACAAAGAATACAATTATGAGAATGTAAAGAGGAAGAAGAGAGAGACTCTGGAAGAATATCTGCTGTATCCAACCATAACCCAGTCCAAGTATCTGCGGAACCCAGATGGCAATGATGCCTACAATGAGTGCCCCTATGGCAGGCCGTAGCATTTTCGGAACCCTGGTCATTTTTGAGAAAAGCTTCTGAGTTCCATAGAAAACTTTCACGTACAGTATGCCTCCAAGCCCTGCCAGAAGTCCCACAATAAGATAAAGAATCAGCGATTCAGGATGGGAGAAGCTGATAACATCACTGGAAGGAATTGTGAAAAGGAAACGATAGCCAAATACAGAACCAAAAATGGAATATCCTATTATTGAAGAAATGACCGAAGGTATCAGTGCCTCGACCTCGAAATCCTGCCTGTAAAGTATTTCTGTGCTGAGCAGGGCACCGCCCAGGGGTGCCATGAAAATACTTCCTATTCCTGCCCCTATTCCTGAGGCCATGGCTATTCTTCTGTCATGATCGGAAAGGTGCATTATATCTGCCACAAATGAGCCGAATCCTGCGGCTATCTGTGCAGTTGGTCCCTCTCTGCCTGCGCTTCCCCCGGAACCTATGGTGATTGCTGAGGCCACGAGCTTGACGGCAGGGATTCTCCTTCTTATCTTCCCGTTCTTGTTATGGAATGCGTCAATTGCAGCATCTGTACCATGCCCCTCAGCTTCAGGAGCAAACCTGTAAACAATGAAACCGGAAAGGAGACCGCCTATGACAGTTGCAACAGGTATGAGAAACGCGTCATAATGTCCCAGTGTGTAATTTGGTTTACCGCCAGATATACCGCTGACAGGCGGTGCAAAACCGGTTATTCCAGTCAGAAGGTATTCCGTGACAAATTTGATGGCAAAATAGAGTGCTATGGCACCAAGCCCCGCTATAACACCTATAAGAGTCCCGACTATTACCCATTTGGAAACCTCCTCCCTTTTCATCAGGGTGTTTCCAAGCGATTTCACGCTTTCAGTGAGCCGAGACATTAATAACTTTTCATAATCACAGCTTTTCTAAAGAATTTTGCCACATTAATGTTCATTCCCGGAAACTTTCGCATCCAGGTCCCGGAAAAACTCCTCTGAATCCTCCACTGGATTCCGGCTCAGCCTCAATACGGGTATGTATTTTCTAAAATATGCAGCCCGCCTGTCAAGAATGATCGCAACACCGGTATCATTCTGGCTTCTTATGAGTCTGCCTATTGCCTGTCTCAGTTTCACTGCGACAGGAAATGTGACTGCATATTCCCACCCTCTCCTGAATCTGTGTTCGTAATAGTTCTGGAGAGCTTTCTGCTTGGCATCCGGTTTAGGATAGGGTATTCCAACTATGATTGCCACCTGCAGCTGGTCTCCGGGAAAATTTATGCCCTCAGATATCCGCCCCCCCATAACAGCAAATAGAGGCCTCGTTCCCTTTCTGTATCTGGATATGAGTGCCATAAGCTGGTTCTGTTTCATCCCTTTGTCCTCAATAAGAGGATCAAGTCCTATCCCATGATCAATGATCATTTCCATAAGCCTGTATGAGGGAAAGAAAACAGCAGTCTTTCTGTTAAGGCCGGATGCCAGGTTCTCAATAATCCCGCAGATCCTTCCGATGTTGGCGCCATCCATCTCATCGAATTTTGTGGATATGGAATCATCATAGAGAATGAGGCGGTTCTCCTGCGGGAATATATCACCAAGTTTCATCATCTCCATCTTTCCGAAACCGGTTATGTTCCTGTAAGCATCGAAGGGCTCCAGGGTTCCTGACATATGTATTGTGAATGATTCCATCAGTGGCCTCAGCACATCATCAGGCTCAATGCAGTATGATTCAATATTTCCCTCCTTTTCTCTTGAGAGTATCTGGATGTATTTCTCATCTGAGTTATCAGACCATATTAGTATCCTTGCTGCAAGGTTCAGTATGTGGGATCTTGGAACGCGCCCTTCCTTTTCCTTTACATCGCATATGGATTCCCCCAGATCATACATTGCAGTGAGTACTTTCTCAAACTCATCGCTTCTTATCCTTGCTCCGGTAGCAACATATCCACGGAAATCCTCATACCTGATTCCTGCTTCTTCCCTTTCCTTCAGGAGATCCTTCACAAGATCAAGGATGGCATTTCTCAGAGCTTCACAGATATCTGTTGTTCTAGTATTGCCCAGGAGCATGGGATCTCCAGATTCCTTTGCCTCTCTTTCTGCTAGATTAATAAGGTTTATGTTGAGCGAGTAGGATGAAATATCCCTTGCTGCATCCATCAGGTTGTGTGCCTCGTCCATCACCACTATAATGCGATCCCGGCTCACCCCCCATCTTGCCAGGAATCTGTCTGAAATATCGCGGTTCAGGAAGTATGCATATGGCATTATCACAAGATCTGCCTGCGTTGAGGCATGTTTGAGAGACTCGTATGGGCAGAAAGTGTTTTCTTCAGCATACTGGGCAAATTCCTCAACCTTTGGCATGGTTGTGAAAAGGTGGGTCATCGTGGACTCGTGCCTGACCTTCCAGTTGAAGAACCTGCAGGCCCCCTGATTCCCCTCAATTACCTTTTTCTTTCTGCTGTTACAGAATCGGGAAAGGGAATCTGACGAGAATTCCTCCCTGCCTTCCACTTCTCTGTAAAGTGGGCATAGATTATACCTGCCCTGAAAACCAACAGACTTAATTCCCAGCCTGGGTGCAAGTATTCTCAGTTCATTTATGACCTGGTCCTGCTGGGAATTGGTCCTTGTTAGATAAACAATCTTCAGGTCATGTGCCCTGGCGTATGTTATTGAGGCATGGAGGCCCATAATTGTTT
Source organism: Thermoplasmata archaeon (assembly GCA_021802365.1). Next base: position 14,707 of record JAKAAJ010000011.1, read on the forward strand.
TCCCGCTTCCAGTTGGGGCTTCGAAAGCTGCATGGCCGGATCTGTCAAGAGTTGATATGATAAAATCAGATACTTTTATCTGATAATCCCGGAGTTCAAAATTGTCCGCCAACCCATACGCACTCTACATTTTAGATCTTATATCTTCCTTCCTTTCACTGATCAGGGCTGGATCAGGGATATATTTCTCAGCCTGCTCCAGCGCGCTTAGAGCCTTGCTGTAATTCTTCATCTTTTCGTACACATCAGCCTCGGCAAGATACAGCTGGTAATTTGAAGGTGAGAGCTGAACTGATCTTTCCAGATCTGTTATGGCTTCCTGGTACCTGCCCATATTTGAAAGAAGTTCATGCCTTCTGTAAAGGAATATCTGGTCTGTGGCATTTAGATCAACTGCCCTGCTGAAGTCGTTCAGAGCTTCCTCTTTTTTACCCATCTTCCAGAGCACGTTTCCTCTGTTGTAGAAGTAATCTGGAATATCTCCCTCCAGCTTTATGGCCTTGCTGAATGAATTATAGGCTGACTCCAGGTCTCCGATATCCTCCTGAGCTGCTCCTAGCGCATTGTAGTAATCAGCATGATCTGGATAGAGTTCCACTGATTTTGAGTAGTCCTTTATAGCCTGCTCAAGCATCTTCATAGAATAATAGGTGAGTCCGCGGTTGAAATAAAAATCAGGCTCATTCTGGATCAGCTTAATGGCCTTGGTAAACTCCTTTATTGCCTCAGGATACTTTTTCAGGTTGAAATATGAAATTCCACGCTCGTTATAATCATCTGCCTTCTCCGAATCTCCGGATGGCTTGAACAGTTCTGACACGATTCTCTAAGGACAGCACAATATATTAATTTGACTTAGCAGATTGAAATAATTATGATGCAGTACTGTGAATTCAGAAAAGCCTTCCATTCTCATTATCTGATTTCATCCGGATGTATGTTTTCCATCTCTTTCTTACAATGTTATCTATGTTCCAACCGTTCTGGAAACATTTTCTCAGAAACTCCTGTGTCTTAGGATCTGCCGGATATCCTGAACCTATATCCCCGTACTTTTCCCTGATCTCCTCCACCTCTCTGTCCCTTACAACCTTGGCAACTATGGATGCTGCGGACACAAGGGGAAATATTCTATCACCGGAATGCCGGCATATAACCTCCCTTCCTGAATCGTGCCTGAGACTTTCCTGGAGCCTTTCCTCTATGACATCAAAGGAGTCAACCTGTATGGAGCTTCCCTCTGGAGATCGTAAGATAAGGTTAAGGTAAGCCCCGTATTCAATTTCGTTCAGTGTCTGATGACCCATCCTCTCATTCAGTTCAGATGCTGTTATCACAGAATAGTCCAGGAAGCATTTCTCCTTTTCAATAATTGACAATATCCTTTCCCTGGCTTTGGGACTGAGGGACTTGGAGTCCCTTGCACCTATCTCCCTCATTTTTTCGGAATCTCCACACACAATCGCTACGACCATCGGGCCAAAAACAGGCCCTCTTCCGGCCTCGTCCATACCACATTCCCTGCAGAGGTTTGCCATTGTCAGCTCATGGTAATTGGAAAAGTGTTAAATTTTATCTGTGCCTAACCTCAACGATGGAGATCTATTCCCTGGAACCCCATGAGCTCATGAAGAAAATGCGGTCCAGAATTGATTCAGAGCTCGTAAGGTTCTTTGAAGAGCAATCGGAAACCAGACTTGATGATGTCTGCATGGATATACGAAACAGAATCCGGGAATTCACCATGAATGGCGGAAAAAGGTTGAGACCAATGCTTGTTGTTATGGGGCATGATCTCTTTGCTCCACATTCAGATCTGATCTACAGGGCAGCAATATCCATTGAACTCACTCAGAGTTATCTCCTTATTCATGATGATATAATGGACCAGAGTGAGACACGGAGAGGGAAGCCCTCTCTTCACGCTGCACTGAGGGAACAGATAAAGTCAAGGGTTTCTGACAGTTCAAGGATCTCCCAGAATCTTGCAATAGTTGCAGGAGACCTTGCTGATTCATTTGCACACCAGTCTCTTCTTGAATCCGGAATGAGGCCTGATATCCTTCTCAAGGCGAATGTGGAACTTTCCAGGATCATCGAGATGACAGGATATGGCCAGCTCATTGATATTGAGTCTACATTCAATGAAAACTTTGCGCAGAGAGATCTTCTAAGGCTCCATCTCCTTAAGACTGCAAAATATACCATAGAAGGGCCACTTTACATGGGCGCTGTGCTTTCAGGAACATCAGAGGACCTTAAACCTCTTCAGTACTACGGCATGCTTCTGGGGACGGCATTCCAGCTTCATGATGACATTCTCGGTCTTTACGGAAATGAACAGGAGACGGGAAAATCAATAAAAAGTGATGTGAACGAGGGCAAGAAGACACTCCTTATGCTGAAGGCAATGGAACTCTGCAGTGACAGCCAGAAAAAATTCATTCGGGATTGCCTTAGTTCAGGGAATATTTCTGACAGTGATTTCCACAAGCTCAGAGAACTTGTTAGAGATTGCGGCTCCTATGAATACAGCAGAAACATGATGGCAAGGATGATTTCAAAGTCGAAGGAATACCTGTCGGAGGTTAAAGGGGAGACTCGGATAAAGAAATTCCTTGAGTGGTTTGCTGATTACATAGTCGAGAGGAAAAACTAGTATCTTGGGCGAAATTTGCTGTACAGGGCCTTGAGTGACTCATCATCAACATGGGTATATATCTGAGTGGTCGCAACGCTTGCATGGCCAAGGAGCTGCTGTATAAACCTTATATCGCCGCCATTTCTGAGTATGGTTGTTGCAAATGTGTGCCTCAATACGTGAGGGGTGACACGTCTTGCTATGCCTGCCTGGGTAGCCAGAGTCCTGATTCTTCTTTCAACAGTGGATGTGTCAAAACGAGAACCTCTTCTGCTCTTCATGAAGTATGGACAGCCCCTGTCTCCCAGCCTCGCAAGATAATATGGCCTCAGTTCCTCACATACTTCTTCAGGAATGAGGACAATCCTGTCCTTGTCCCCCTTTCCCGACCTTATCCTTATGATTGATGAGTCAAGGTCCACATCCTCCGTCTTAAGGGAACAGAGTTCACTTACCCTCATTCCAGTGTGTGCAAGAATCAGAACAATGATCCTGTTGACCGGATCCCTGGAGGCTGCCTCCATAAGGCCTCTGGTTTCTTTTTCACTGAGATAATTTGGCATCTTCATTGGCCTTCTTGGAACAGTGAGATTGGGTGGAGGTTCCAGTGACATGGATCTGAAGAAATGCTTCAGTGCCTTTATGGCAAGATACTGGGAGGATTTTGAATAGCCTTTGTCCACAACCATGTGGCTTTTGAACCTTTCAATATCATCCATTCCTATTGCGTCCGCTGGTTTATTCGTGAACTCAAGGAACTTTGTAACTATGAAGATATATTGCTTTATTGTGTTATGGCTCTTCCTCTCATTCACCATGGATGACTGGAATTTCTTCAGTGAAACAGATGCTTCCAATATCATGCAATTATCTGTCTGGTATTAAAAATATGCGCATCTTTCCCATATCTCAAGACTTTTAACCCAGTATCCAATTATTGGAGTATGAAAGCATTACTGGTTGGGCCAGAATTTGGCAATGAGAATGTTACTGTATCGGATGTTAAGAACCCGCCTGATGAAAAAGGATCAATCAGGGTGAAACTCACACTTGCTGGGATGAACCCGCTTGATTACAATCTCATCAATGGAAAGATACTCTATAATCTGCAGCCTGTGCCACACATACCCGGATCTGAGGCAATTGGAACAGCCATGGATGATGGTGTAAGAATCAGGAAGGGGGACAGGGTTGTTATTTACAACAGGAAATATGATGGGACCTGCAGATTCTGTTTGTCTGGAAGAGAAGAACTGTGCCTTAACGGAGGAATACATGGTGTTGTTGATCAGGGCTTCTATGCAGAGGAGACCGTACTACCGGAAAAGAATCTTTACAGGATCCCTGATGGAGTGAGCGATGAGCTTGCAGTATCCCTTCCAATAGGTGGACTGACTGCTCTTCATGCGCTGAGGCAGGCTGAGGC
>JAKAAJ010000011.1:18873-23774 GCA_021802365.1 Thermoplasmata archaeon
AAGCTCTGTCCGGAGAATCCCGGATGCACAGACATTAGAAGGACTGTATCGGATTCTGCAATCCATTTCTCCATCCTGCCAATGGATGTCTCTGGGTTTATGGCTATTCCGAAACTGGCCCCCTTTTCTTTAATTGTAGATATTACTTTCTGGAAATTTGCTAGAACTTCTCCATGTATGAAGAGAAGGTCTGAACCGGCATCAATGAATTTCTCAGCGTATATGTCAGGCCTTTCAATCATGAGGTGGGATTCCAGTCTTCGTTTGGTGCACCTCCTTACCGCTTTAATGAGATCAGGGCCCATGGTGAGGTTGGGGACAAATGAGCCGTCCATGACATCAAGATGGTAGGAATAGACACCAGCCTTTTCGCATTGGGATATCTCTGATGCAAGATACTCAAGCCTGCATGATATAACTGAGGGTGAAACCAGCATGAATGGATATAATTTCAGCTGCTAAAAACATGCTCTGCCTCTTTCCAGCAACATAAAGAATTATTCATAAAACTTAAATATGCTCCTTCTTCCATCTCCAATTAACAAAGCATAACTGTTACACTATTATAACAATAGGTTTAGACTATGTTATAATGTCCATTATATATGTGCAATGTGCATAATTCAACACAAGTGCACACATTGATATAAAATATTCATGTCAAAATAATTCAAAGGTCAGACACTTGTACTGACAATATATATCTATGCTACATCTAATAGTTATTATATTATTTCATTTCATTCCATGAGCCAGAAGCATGCCAAAGTAATTCTCGACATAATGGTAATCGAGAACCATCTTCATCCCGGAATTCTTCAAGAACCCACGGAGTATGACCATGTTCCAGTAGCTGTCCGGCTTCGCCTCACTTATCATGTCATCCTGCAGATCCTCCACACCGTCGAGAGAGCCAGATTTGAAGAATTTAACAATTCTATCTTCATATGTTCTGGCGTAGTCCGAAAACCCATATGGTCCGGAAGCGTTGTGAGTATGTGCCTGATCAGCGCTGAAAATTACACTGACCTTTGTGTCCATGTTGTCTATGGCATACCATATGCTCTCCCCCAGCTGCATCAGCTTCATCCGGTCTGTTGTTCTGGGTTGACCTATTATTGCCACACGCTTCTGTTTGAAAAACGTCAGCGGAATTATTGTCCCGAAATCCTCTGGAAATGTTGAAAGCGGTCCTGCTGATGTTGCAAAATTAACCTCCACAAGATCTTTTCCGAACTCGGACACAATATTCCTTACCAGCTGCTTGTCTGTCTTGTGTGAAGACTTGAGCAGTGCGGTCTTAATCTGATACTCGCCATAAAGATTCTCAGTATTGATAATTGCAATTCCCCTGGATAGGCTTACCCCATGAGGAGTGAGAACCAGAATTGACTCGGAATTATCACCTGAGGTTACCTCAGTGATTTTGTCTCGAAGTTCCTTGCTCTCCTTGTTTGGATTGTCCAGAATTTCATCACCATGTGGAATGACATAAAGTCTCTCAAGTGTCATGATTCATTATCCCCTTTCCTGCCTTAAAGTTAGCTTCTTTCAATAGAAATAAGAATATGACCTCTCCCGGGAGTTATCATACTCTTAAAGGTCCAAAGGTAATGCTATAAATAAAAGAATAAGATAAGGTAGAGCGCATTTGGTGTCCGATTATCATCAGGATAAAAACGATACCTATGAAGGTGTTAAATTGAAGAGAAGTTCAAGAGATTGGAAGAAGAGAGGGAACATGCGTTGGAAGTGGAGAAAGAAACGCATCAGAAGGCTGAAGAGATCAAGAAAGGCAAACAGAGAATGATCTCTCTGTTGCCATTGTGATCAATGGTTCCACTTTTAACATAATTTGGCATTTCCGTCATTGCAGCATCAGTGTAATTTATTTAAGTTAGTATTGTGTTTTTTAAGGGATTTCTGAATATATAGCCAGAGGGTTTAAGGTTCATTGGTCCTCGCATTAGAAGAAAATCTATCAAAGGATTTCAGGATTGATTTCTTTTCTTATTACTGTAGACACCCTGTGGTTCTATGGAAATATCTATTTATAATCATAACCAATACTCATTGACCCCCTGGAAGATGTGACGGGATTGATAAAACATCTTATCCTGCCATCCTGATAGGGAGGGAGCATGGGGTAATCAGGCTATCCTAGCGGGCTCCAGTCAGGTAATGATTAACTATGGGTCACCTGATAAATGATGAGTGACTGGAACTATGAACCGGAAGAGACCCGTAGATCTGGGTTCGAATCCCAGTGCTCCCACTACAAAAGAATCCATTACTTTAGTTTCTAAGACATTGTATTTTTTATTCATAATTATTTCTCCGCATGACACTTACGTATGATATTGTTAACGAACCCCGAACTTTATGTTAAAAGTATGATTTTGATTGTGGCTAAATGTCAGAAGAAATTTCAGTTTGCTTTTCATAAAGTTAAATTAAGAAACTCTAGAGGAATACACAACTTTCATTTTGACTGCCCTATTTCTGCACTCTCAATGTTCCTGTAAAACCTGCTGATTCCTCCTTCCTATGGCAGCCTTAATTCTTTTTTCTGCTATATCTATGTAAGTCGGGTCAACATCGTACCCAACAAAATGGCGCTTAAGTTCTATGGCCGCTACAGCCGTCGTGCCGCTTCCCATAAAAGGGTCCAGGACCAGTTCGCCCTCAAAAGTGAATAGTTTTATGCATCTGGCAGGGAGATCTACGGGGTAAGAAGCCGGATGCCCGACCTTTGTTGCAGATTCTGCGTTGAATGACCAGACGCTCCTGGTATACTCTATGAACTCTTCCCTGGTGATTGTCGATGTCATTTTTCTTTTATGCCTCTGGTGAATGACTCCTTTGAAAAGATAAGGATGTACTCGTGAGAATCCCTGAGAACAGGGTTTTTTGCAGACATAAATGTCCCCCCATGCAACCGATGAGCTGGCAGTTCCACCTTTGTCCCAGATGACTTCCCCCCCTCATAAGGAAGCCCAGATCTATAAGGTCCTGAACTATAAATGTATGCAGCGGTATGTAGGGTTTTCTTCCCAGATTTGCAATGTTTACGCATATTCTCCATCCAGGCACGAGAACTCTGTAAACCTACTTCCACACAGATTTCAGAAATGACCTGTATTCGCCGAGAGACATATCTTTGTCATAGAGCTTACCCGCATTGTAAGGAGGTGATGTCACCATAAGGTGAACACTGTTATCGGGAATTTCGTCCATGCTTTCTGCCGATTTACAGAATATTCTGTCCACAACATTGTCAGGGATGGCATTCTCATGAAAATCAACATCCTCTTTTCCCCTTGAGAAACCTTCGTATAGTCTGCTATTATAGAATTTAGAGGAGTCGTGGTTGGCCCTTGCAGGGCTTCCGAATGAGCTTGTTTGAGAGCCAGATTTTCTTTCGTAATGCTTCATGTGTCTGTGCCCCACAATTCAACCCACCTTTTGAAAGGGTTATAACTGATCTCTTTCCTAATCCAGTCAATCTTAATAACTCTGGTTTCGTTATTCTGTATCAGCTCAGTCATTGCGGCATCTGAAATCTCTATGCCACGAGGATTTGTTCCCTGTTTCGGCAGTACCATGTATTTTTCTCTCCCCATATTGTTCAATGCCTCGTGCTGAACTTCCCTTGGAACATAGTACAGTCCTCCGGTGGAGTTACAGTATATATGAACCAGAACCATATCATATCTCGGTATCCAGGTTTCCACGAAATATCAGGCTTTCTCTGCGTCAACAGTCCATATAAGCTTAACTCCTGAGGGCTTTCTGCCTGATATTGTTTTGATTGAGAGGGGTTCACCGAAAAGTCTCACATCCACCTCTGGTTCCGTTATGGGAAGGTTTGATTCCACATCCTCCTCTCAGAATTTGTAAATGAGCAGAGAGGTTATGATCCTTTCCCTGACAGACCCTACTTCCATTCCAATCTTTCTATCCCTGGAACTTTCAAGTTCGGCCAGCTGGAAAAGGTAAGGCAATCTCTCTTTTATTCTATAGACAATAGAACTGTCTTCAAATAACTGAAGAATTTGCCTGTTCATCATATACTATATGGGTCATAGATTATTTAATTGCTTTTTCCTGCCCTTAACGTTCTTTCTTTTTCCCACAATATTAAGGATGAAAGAGAAGAATAACATCACAAAGACAGCAACAAACATCCCTGGTTTCTCAGGTATGTCAGTTCCAGGCTGCATCGAACAGTCAATTGAAGGCAATCTCCATGTCACCTCCTTTTATTTTAGGAGTATATAGGCAAAGAGGATCCGGCCCGAATGCATCTCCTGCAGAATATAGCGCTCTGGCCCTTGAACCCCCACACCTGTACCTGAACTCACAGTACCCGCATTTTCCTCTGAGCTTTTCTCTGATGGCAGTCCCTGTTAAATCGCTGTTTCTATCCATTATGGACTGAAGATTCTCCCCCCTTACATTACCTAGTCTGAGGCTGAAGAGCCCTGATGGGAATACATCGCCATTGTGACTTATGAAAAGCGTTCCTCCATGATTTGCAGGTATCTGTGCTTTTTTTCTAATCTTCAGTGAACCTGGTTCATCAATAATTGAATCCAGCTCTTCAGAAAGAATCTGATAGGTTCTGCCAGAGACTGAGGAGGGTTGCTTCTCGGCAATCTGCTGTATGACCCTGAAGACTGGACCTTCCACAGTGCGTACGTTGAGGCCATATCTCCACAGTTCGCTTAGCCAGTAATTCACCTGCATGTATTCCTCCGGTGTAATCCCCTCAACTTCAGTTCCCCGTCCGGTGTTGATAAGGAAGAATACTTCCCATGCTGAAACCCCCGAATCCCTGACCAGCGATGCTATGGCAGGCAATTCCAGAATATTCCTGTGCATAACTGTGGTATTGATCT
>JAKAAJ010000063.1 GCA_021802365.1 Thermoplasmata archaeon
ATTCCTGAAATCCAGGAACGCTTTCAGGAAGAGTGTTGGGAGAGTTCACCAGGTCAGGGGAAGAAGGATGAGAGAATCTGTCCTGGAACACAGCGATGTTGTAATCACAACATCAGGTATGCTTGACGGTGGACCTGTCCTTGGATATATCCAGGAACTTGCCTCTGATCCCAAGAGTGCAATATTCCTTTCAGGTTATCAGGTTGAGGGCACAAACGGAAGAAGCCTCCTTGAGACTGGTATAATAAATATTGCAGGGGCTCCAGTGAAACCTGAGATGCAGGTAGAGTTCTTTGACCTCTCCGCACATGCAGGGCATGATGACCTTGTGAAATTTGTTAAGGAAGTGGACCCAAGCAGAGTAATACTCTGCCATGGTGAGGACAGGCCAAAGCTCCAGGAGGCGCTTGACGGTTATGATGTCATCCTTCCAATGAATGGCCATGAATTTGAACTGAAGGAGTGAATCTCTGCAGTTTCACTTTTTAAGACACGAAGAAGTGATCTCTAAATACATTTTTTAAACCGCAGGGTAAATTTTCATATCTTGATGCCATTCCCATGGGATGCCGGAAATACTCTCCTTTGAACATGCACACATGGAGTATTCGACTAAGCGTGCAAAACTAGTTTCTGTAGGAGATGTTTCCTTCAAAGTAAACCAGAATGAATTCGTCACTCTCATTGGACCATCAGGATGTGGGAAATCAACTCTCATAAATATGGTGCTTGGCCTGGTGAAACCAAGCTCAGGATCCGTTCTGATTTCAGGAAAACCTGTTGAGCAGCATACAAGCAGGATTGGTGTCGTTTTTCAGAATGCTGCACTGTTCCCATGGCTTGATATACAGCACAATGTAGAGGTTGTTCTGGAACCCCTTATACGGGATAAGCAGGAAAGAACAGCGACTGCTCTGAAATTCATGAAGATGGTTGGTATAGACGGATTTGAAAGAGCCTATCCCAAGGAACTCTCTGGGGGAATGAAGCAGAGAGTATCCATTGCCCGAGCACTGGCAACTTCACCAGACCTTTTGATCCTTGACGAGCCTTTTGTGGGCCTTGATGTGTTCTCTGCCCAGGCACTGAGGGAGGAACTTCTCGATCTCTGGGAATCTCCAGAAACTCCGCCCCACACTGTTCTCATGGTCACACACAATGTTGATGAGGCAGTTCAGTTGAGCGATCGTCTTATAATTCTCAGCAGAAGGCCAAGCCATGTTGTCCAAGAGATGAAGATTGATCTTGGAAGGCCCAGAAACACAAGGGAGCCTGAGTTTTACCAGAAGGTGGACGAAGTAGTCAGCGTAATGTCTCCATGACCCTGTTTCTGCAGTTTCTATTTGATGACACTGAATGACTGCAGTGCAATTATAAAGAACTGGATGGCAACACCAGCCACGAGAAGCCCGAATATTCTCGTAAGGGCTTTCATTACCTTGTCTCCAAGGACTCGAAGTATCTTGGAAGAGAAAATGAAGAATATGTAGATTATAAGCATCAGGATTATGACTGATGCAATTGTGAATATGTCATCGTATATTGATCCCTTCATCAGTATGATGACAAGTGAAATGGCTCCAGGGCCTGCAATGAAAGGTGTGGCAAACGGCACAATTCCTATGTCGTAATCGATCTTTCCTCCCATGGACTTCGGCCTGTCACCCTCCCTCACCATCTCTATACCCATGATCAGGAGAATTAGCCCGCCTGCTATCTCAAGTGCTTCAATTGAGATGCCGAAATAGTACAGTATATAGGACCCAAGAATGGCAAACATTATCAGTATCATTCCGCCATAAAGGGTTGCATCCCTAGTCACAGTCCTGCGGCTCTTCTGATCCATTGAGCCTGTCATGGCAATGAATAGAACCAGGCTGCCGAATGGATCAATAACAACGAAAAGCCTTACGAAAATACCAAGAAAATCCAGGGCAAGGGATGTCAATGCCTCTGTAATATCTATAAAATATTAAAATTAGATGGAAATTAAAAATACTGCGAATTTGAGGTTATTCTGAAAGCCTTGCACCAAGTGCCAGGGACTTCAATTTCTTAACCGCTATTGACCGGGGCACACTTCCAAGGCCGGAGAATGTTTCAAAGCCACAGTCAGTGCCTCCCATCACCCTCTCAGGGCCTATTTCATCAATATCTGCAAGATTCTTCAGCTTCAGGTAGACTGTTTCTGGAGTTTCCACAAATGGGGATTTAACATCTATGACGCCTGCAGCAATCTTCAAATGCTTTGGCCAGCCGTGTTCCTTTGTGTATTTCCTTATGATCACCGGATCTCCTGCATGCCTGGCGTTTGCCATCTCTCCTACAATTGTTCCGGCCTTCAGTTTTAGAATTTCCGGCAAGACCATTGAATAGTCCGGGTCTGTCAGATGAGCTGAGGGATAATTTCCGTAGCAGTAATGCACTCTGATTCTATCCTGTGGAAGCCCGGAAATGGCCTCATTTATTGCCTGCACATGCAGAGGCAGTGCCTTTGCAAAATCACTTGCCCAGTCAACCCCAAGGCTCCTGGCCATTGCCAGATCTGGAGCATCTATCTGGAGATCAGCCCCATCCACAGAAAGTATGGCGCGATATTCCTTTGAAAGCTCTTTTGAAAGGCTGAAGAGGAATTCCTCATGATCATGATAGGCCTTTCCATGGGGATAGAACACAGTTATCACTCCAGGTGAGGGAGCGGGTATGAATATTCTTGCTGATCCTTTCTTCTTAGCATTTCTGACGGAGTTTTCTGTCTCACTCCTGGCCAGCTTCTCGCCTTTGTATACAAGAGGGCTTTCAATAGCTGCAAGATCAAATGTCTTTGCGTCAGAAATTATCTTCGACATGGCAGGATTTGCCTCTGTCAGTTCTTTATAGAAGTCCGGCGAAAATTCCGGTGAAACCTTTTTCGAGGATGAAAAGCCTGAGAATCTGTTTGGGATGTAAGTAGTGTAGCCTGACTTTCTCTCCTCTCCATTGCTGATCCAGTCCAGGCCGAATGGGAGGGAGTCGGGATGAAGCTGGTCGTTCATTGCAAGCTCCTCTCCCCTGTTTATAGCATCAATGTGGGATTCGTCAATTTCACCTGTCTTTGTCTTTCTGAGAAGCTCTTCTATCTCTGGTGTTCTGAAGTAACTGCCGGTCATTGTTGTTTTGAACATGAATAATGATTGAGCAGTATGATAAAAATGGTTATAGAGAAACTATTACCAGGAGTAATAACACCTTCAGGAATGGTTCAAAATTTTATTATCAGGAGGATGATCAGGTACATGTGAAAATACTGATCATGGGGGCTGACGGGTATATCGGCTGGCCTCTTCTAATGAGAGAATCACTGAAGGGCCATGAGGTTGCAGCCCTTGACAATTATTTTACAAGGAGGAGAGTAAAGGAAGTTGGTTCAGACTCTGTCTCACCCATTCTTTCACTCTCTGCCAGATTGAGTAAGCTTTCTGCCATAACTGGCAAGAAATATCCCCTTTACAGGGGAAATGCCAGCAATCCCTCATTTCTGCTGAATTGTATAAAGGAGTTCAGGCCGGATGCCATTGTCCATCTGGCTGAGCAGAGATCTGCCCCCTACTCAATGCTTGGCCTTAAGCAGGCTTCAGCAACCATGAGCAACAACATAATCAGCACCATGAATCTCATATATGCAGTAAAGGAATATGTTCCTGATGCCCACATACTGAAGCTGGGTACCATGGGTGAGTACGGAACACCGAACATAGACATTCCCGAGGGATTTTTTGAAGTCAGTTACAATGGCCGCAAAGATTTTCTTCCTTTCCCCAAGCAGGCTGGCTCCTGGTACCACTGGACAAAGGTTCATGATTCAAACAACCTGATGTTTGCCAACAGGCTCTGGAAGACCCGCATTACTGATGTCATGCAGGGTGTTGTTTACGGAACAAGAACAAGAGAGATCACTGAAACCGGCCTTTATACAAGATTTGACATAGATGAGGTCTGGGGGACTGCACTCAACAGGTTCTGTGCTCAGGCAGTAGCAGACCTTCCCATTACCCCATACGGAAAGGGGGGTCAGACAAGAGGATTCCTTTCACTTGAGGACAGCATAAACTGCCTGGACATTGCACTTCACAAGCCTCCATCAGAAGGGGAATACAGGGTATTCAACCAGTTCGACGAACACTACAGCGTCAGGTATCTGGCAGATACTGTGAAGAGGGTCTATGAATCCGAAGCAGGCAATAAGGCGGAAATAGTGAATGTTGAGAACCCGAGGCTTGAGCTGGAGGAACATTACTACAACCCGGAGCACAGGAAACTCAGTGACCTTGGTTATGTACCCTCAAACACTCTTGAGAATGAACTAAAAGTTATCCTTGGCGATCTTGAACTGTGGAAGAAAAGGATCCTCTCATTGAGGAAGGTGATAACTCCAAAAACAGTATGGAGCAGAAGCCAGATCAACATCCCCGGAGTTCAGACTCCTCAAGGGACCTCCTGAGGACTTCTGCATACTTTTTAGCTTTTCCCACGCTCAACCATTTTTCCCTTTCCACTTTTCTTGCAGAAACTTCTTTTCCCTTCTGGATTGACATATTTATTGCCGGTGTAAGCTCCCCACCTATCTTTTCTGTATCCCTGAGATTATCCATCACATCAGAGTTCAAAAAATAAACTGCACAGAGGCCATATTCTGATCTTGGATTGGCTGGTTTCTCATCAACAGAAATAACCCTAATCTCGCCATTGTGCTCTTCAATGGCGGGGCATCCGTAATTTCTCGGGTTGTCCACCTTCATTATGTTAAGAGTGCTTCTTCCTTTGAAATGGCCATTAACTGCTGAATGGAAGAACTCACCTCCGTCAGCCAGAAACCCGTCACCTGCGTTTAGAATGAAATCCTCACCAGAGACAAAATCATCTGCCATTAGGACTGCATTTCCATATCCATCGGCTCTGGGTTGATATAGGATTTCAACATCCGGAAATTCATTGTTGATATATGTGCGTGTGATCATATCCGTCGGATTTATCACGCAGGCTATATCCTTCAGGCCGCTATTGATCATGCCGCTGATTATGCAGTCCAGCACCGGCCTCAGTACAATGCGCCCATCACGGCAGTCATAGAGTGGAAGCATTTCTTTCCTGAATTTCCCGTCAAGGCCTGACCTGGTCCCGAGACCAGCTGCTGTGATGACCCCTTTCATGTTGCCCATTAAAGCTTGGAATGATTATTATCTTTACACAAAGGGGATCATTGCCTTCGACATATCAATCCCCAAAAATAGAATACAGGAAATGTATCGCACTGGCATGATTGTTGTTTCAGTTGATGGCGGGGCCACAAAGACAATGGCGATCTGCTATGATACAGGAGGGGAAATACTTGGGATGGCCGCCTCAGGGCCATCAAACTTCAGGAATATAGGTGTGGAAATTGCGGGAAAAAATGTATCTGAAGCAGTTAAGAAATGTGTTGAAAGGGCCGGTTATACTCTGGATCAGGTAAGCCACTCCACCTTTGCACTTGCCGGTGTTGGAGACTCTGTAAGATCCACCGAGATTATAAGGGAATTTATCTCCAACCTGCACCTGGTTGCAAGTTTTGACCTCTTCAACGACGGAGAGGCAGGATATAATTGCAGGCTCCCTGGAAGGAATGGTGCGATTGTTGCAGCAGGAACCGGATTGGTTGCCATAAGCAGGATGGATGGAGTGACCAGAAGGGTTAGTGGCTGGGGATGGCTTATTGGAGATGAGGGGAGTG
>JAKAAJ010000064.1 GCA_021802365.1 Thermoplasmata archaeon
GTACATCTCCCCGAGGACTCTATTTGCATTTGCACTTGTTCCACTGGCTTTCTCTGTGGCTGCTGCCTTTGTTGTGGAGGAAAGGCTTTGGCCCGGAAAGAGCATACGTGGAAAACCTGCCCGAGACATCCACTGATCACCTCATATGATTGAATTGGTGGATACAACCTTCAATTGAAAATGTGGAAAATAAAACTGGAATAGAGGGCGGAGGGTAAACTGTTCCGCAATGCGATAACGATAAATCCTTTTCAATGGAAATAGTTTTCTTTATTTAAGTTTCAAAAAAGATTTTAGTGATAATCGGCTTCACATTCATGGCAGAAGAGTTCAAAATAAAGGAAGAAGAATCCACCATCAAGACACATGACGGGACTGACCTGAGATATTTCTCCGCATGGCCTGATGATGGAAAAAAGCACCCGGGAGTTATGGTTGTAATGGAGATCTGGGGTCTGACTGATTTCATCAGAAATTTTTCAAGAAGGCTTGCAAGAAAGGGATATGCAACATTCGCACCACACCTATATTCAAGGCCTGATCAGATTGATCTGTTCACAGAAGAGAATATAATGGATGCCATGAGGCCTTTCTGGTCTCTTCCACCTGAGAAAAGGGGAGACCAGAATGCTGTAAATGAACTGCTTTCAAAATCCTCTGACACTTCAAAGAAGATAATTCAGAAAGTAATGTTCAACAGGAAGGAAACAGAAAAGGATATGATTAAGGATCTTGAGGCTTCATACAGCCACTTCTTTGACCAGAACAAGACAAAGAGAGGGATTGTTGGTTTCTGCCTTGGAGGAGGACTTGCCTTCCAGGTGTCAACCCAGAAGCACTTTGATGCCTCTGCGATATTTTATGGTGCAAACCCACATAATATAGATGATCTGGCAAAGATTAAAGGTTCTGTACTTGGTATATATGCGGGAGAGGATGGATCAATAAATTCAGGTCTGCCTGCACTCATTGAAAATGTCGTGAAGCACAAGAATGATTTCGAGATGAAAATCTATCCAGGCACCTATCATGCTTTCTTCAATGACACAGGGATGAGTTACCACAAAGAGGCAGCTGAGGATGCCTGGGACAGGCTGCTTACCTTTTACAAAAAGAAACTGGGTGAGTAATATGCCTGAAGATGAGGGTATTGTAGACGGTTGCTTTCTTACCTGGGTACAGGTTACTGATCATTTCAGAGACCGGGGAAAAATAACTGAAAAGACCAAAAATTTCAGAGAACCTCAGCATTAAATTTTAATAATTTTCGTTCCATGCACATACTACCATAATTTTTATATATTCTATGGATTAGACATCTGAATCATGAATACAGAAAGACTTGAATACGGAAGCATGGGTGCTGGACTGATAGTTGGCATACTGCTGCTGGTCCTCCTCGGTTGGATTCCGTTCACAGGCTGGATTATTGCTGGTTTTGCAGCAGGACTGGCTGCAAGAGGCTCAATCAGGGGACTTTTCTCAGGGCTCATTGCTGGAGTAATAGTATCGGCTGTTCTTATTTCCGTAATTCTATTCATAAATGTTGGAGATATAAACACAATATTCAGCTATTTCGGCACCAGTTCCATAGTAGTTTCAATCTATACAGTTGTGATGCATCTTGAGAACTACGGATCACTTGCACTCATCAAGGCCATAGTGATCAATGGCATCGCCATACCTGCGGTTGGCGGACTTGTTGGAGGAAGCATACTTTCAAAGGGATACATGGTTGTGGAGCAGGAAGAGCAGGAGCAGCCTGCACCAGCGCATGCCCAGGTAACAGCAGAACCCGCAGGAAAGGAGTAATATTAAAGAAATCCTGACCTGCTCCCGAATATTTTTTCCGATAACCTTAGGTTATCATACTCCCTGTCCATCATCATTATTGAAAGGCCATAAGAATCCCTGTAGAATTTCTCCACACCGAAATCCTCAAAGTAGCCGTAGCCACCGTGATACTGGATTGCTGCTTTTGTTGATGTTCGTGCGAATTCGGTGCTTCTAAGCTTCAGTTTCAGGGCTTTCTCGTCATCCATGGATTCCATGTTATCGAGGTAGAATTCCATTATATCCAGATCAGCCAAGAGTTCAGATATCTTCCTGGATACAGGGCTGTAATCTTTCAGGCTGTGGTCAAATGTCTTCCTCACTGTTACGTATTCAGAAACTTTCCTTAGTGCACCTCTTGAAATTCCAAGAGCGATGGCGGAGACACCTGGATCCATGGTTGATAGGATTTTATCCAGGGTTTTTTTCTTCCACCCTTCTATGATGTGGAAATCATCAGAGTCCACACTTACATCCCCATTCCTCAGGCCTCTGAATGATAATGGTTTTCTCTCCTCCACCATCCTTAAGCCAGAGAATATTACGGCTGCTGATTCCTCTGATACCGGAGCGATCAGTATATCCGATCCGGGTGAGGGGACATTTTTGAGTACTCCCTTTATCCTGCCGCCTGATAAAGTCAGTTTCTGGGCAGTTGGTCTTGCAGATGCAAAGGAACCAGTCAGGCATGTAACTTTGAGGTTACCCTGTGCTACATCCTGAAGCTTCTCTCTGGAAGAACTTAGAAGGAACTGGCCTGCAATGGAGTTTGTGATCAGTAGTTTTGCAGCTACAGATGGGCTGTATGAGGCAAAGACCTCAAGCATTGCGAAAAATGATGACCTGTCTATTCCTGAACCGCCGTCCTGTGGATCGAAAAGCGCACCAAGGAAACCCTGAGATCCCAATGCCTGGAGAATGCCATTATCTATTCCATTACGTTCAATTTCCAGCGCCCTGTTCGCTATATTTTTCTGGCAAAACTCCTCCACTGCCCCTCTGATAAGGTCTGAACTTTCGGACATTTTACATCTGCCCTCCTTTCAGAAATGTACGGGCTATTACCAGTTTCTCGATCTCACTTGTTCCTTCCCAAATCTCCATTATTTTTGAATCCCTGAGGAATCTTTCAAGATCACCATAAAGGCCTGCATCTCCCGTTATTTCCATTGCCTTCTCGCATGCAAATACGGCAGTTTCAGATGCATAGGCTTTTGCCATGCTTGTTATCTCTTGCTTTGGCTGGAAATTGAAAAGATATGAAGCAGCCTTGTAGGTCAGCAGCCGGGAGGCCTCTATTCTGGTTGCAATATCCGAAAGCGTGAACTGAATATCCTCTGTAATTTCAGATTCTCTGCCACTATCCTTCAGATTTTTAAGGTATCCGAGCACATGATCAAGTGCGCCCTGGGCAATTCCTATTGACTGTGCCGCGACATATGCCCTTGAAATGTTGAAAAATGTCATTATGTAGTAGAAACCTTTTCCCTCCTCACCGACCAGATTTGATGCTGGGACCTCTACATTGTTGAGAATTAGCTCAGCGGTATTTGTTGCCCTCACACCAAGCTTTCCAGTGAGCTTGTTCCGTGAGAACCCTTTTAAGTTTCCCTCTACGACAAGAACGCTCAGTCCATGATGCCTTTTGCTGTCAGGCCTTGATGTTCTCATCAGCATAACAAAGAAATCAGCTATCTGTCCATTAGTTATGAACATCTTTGAACCGTTTATTACATATTTTCCATCCTTCAGCTTTCCCTCTGTCTTGAGTCCTGCAACATCACTTCCTCCACCGGGTTCTGTAACTGCAAGGCCCATAATTGCCCGGCCTTCCTGAACAGGTTTCAGATATTTTTCCTTAAGCTGATCAGATGCAAAGAGCATAAGTACCTCGGATCCAAAGAGGCTGACTGTGGCTGCAATTCCTATCCCTGGGTCCGCTCTGCACAATTCCTCTATGGTGACAAGCATTGACCATGGATTTGAGAAGTCTACCATCTTTGAGGCCATTGCCTTCTTCCAGACCTCCTCTGGAAATTTCTCTTCCAGGTCATATTTTCTAGCAATTTCCGGAGTTATAGCTGAGAGTGCGAATTCTCTAGCTCTATCTCTTGCCCTGTTTATCTCCTCTGAAAATTCAAAATCCATCTACTCACGCTCCAATAGGACAGAATACCCCTGGCCTCCGCCGACACAAAGGGTGGCCACACCCCTCTCCTTTCCCTTTTCATGAAGCTCCCTTGCAAGTGTCCCTGCAATCCTTGCCCCCGTTGCTCCCAGGGGGTGTCCTATTGATATTCCACCACCATGAATATTCACTTTACCATGGTCAAGGGACATCTCCTTCATTGCATTCAATACCACAACGGCAAAAGCCTCGTTTATCTCCCAGAGATCGATATCATCTGCCTTCAATCCCTTTCTTTTGAGCAGCTTTCTGGTTGCGGGCACAGGCCCTTCGCCCATGATTGTGGGATCGACTGCAGCCCAGGCAAATCCTGTAACTTTTGCAAGGGGTTTCAGGCCATATTCCTTTACCTTTTTGCCGGACATGAGTATGTCCATGGATGCCCCAGCATTAAGGGGTGATGAATTTCCTGCTGTTATGACCCCGTCGCTCTTGAAGGCAGGCTTAAGTTTGGACAGCCCATCAACAGTTGTATCTGGCCTTATGCTCTGATCCCTGTCAACAGTCACCATGTCTCCATCCTTTTCCACATCGATGGGAACTATCTCATCTCTGAAATACCCGTCGTTCTGTGCCTTGTCTGCGCGCCTGTGACTCTCTGCAGAGTAACTGTCCATTTCACTTCTGGTTATGCCTCTCAGTGCAGCTAGCTTCTCCGCTGTGAGGCCCATATTGTAGGAGGTGTTCATATCATACTTCCTGTACTCCGGCCTGAGAAGGAGTTTCAGGTTGGGCTTAAGAGCATCATTATTTGAAAGCGGCACATGTGTCATGTGCTCCATTCCTCCCGCAATTACAATATCAGATGCCCCGGTCATTATTTCCATTGCTCCAATTGATATTGCATTAAGTGAAGAGGAGCATGCCCGATCCATGGCCATTGAGGGCACATTGAAAGGAAGCCCGGCCATGAACACCGGGTGACGGCCTCCATATAGCCAGTTTTCTCCAGTCTGAAGGGCACAGCCTACAATAACATCATCTATTTCTCCCGGGTTTATTCCTGTTTCCTCGACACCTTTTTTAATGAGTGTACCAAGGACCTCATCCATTCTCACTGAATTGAAAACATCCTTCTCCGGGTCATTTGGCCTCGACCGAGAAAATGGGCTCCTCCTGAATTTTACGAGATAAACTTCGTTTTCTTCCGACATAATATCAACATACAATGATCAATACTCAATAGATAACACTTTCAGGTAACTCTCTATTGACATTGCGTACCGTGTGTTTAATTGGCACATGAAACTTGGAAAAATATAAGGCTGAGGTTGCCCTAAAGAATTTGAGGATAACTATGGCTTACAACGTGATTGTGCTAATCAAACAGATACCGGACATAGACCAGATGAAGACAAATCCGGGAACAGGAGAGCCTTTGATTCAGAATGTCCCGCTGAGGATGGAAAATCTCAGCAAGAATGCAGTGGAGGCAGGCGTAAGAATTAAGGAAAAGAATGGCGGAAAGGTCACTGTCATCTGTTTTGGAACTGAAAAATCGACCTCTGTCATGAAAGAGGCCTATGCTATGGGTGCTGACGAGGGATATCTTATCACAGGCTATGCGGGAAACTATCCATCAGTCACTGCAAATGCCCTTGCCTCAAAGATTAAAGAAATACCACATGATCTGGTGATCCTGGGCAACCAGTCTGCCGACAGTT
>JAKAAJ010000012.1 GCA_021802365.1 Thermoplasmata archaeon
GCGCCTGTCTACCTTTACGGAGTTGCTGAGGCACTGAACTTTGGTATTGGTTCCCTTTTTGCATACATAGGCGGGAGGGCCGGAGACAGGTATGGGCACCGCAAAATTGCGATAATAGGAAATGCTCTGATACCCATCCTCTCATTCACAGCATTTACAAGGGATGCCGCAGGAGCCATTGCCATCAGATCGACTGGATGGTGGATGAGGAATTTCAGAACCCCTTCCAGACGTGTAATGTTTGCGAATTCAGTGAGCAGCGAGAACAGAAGCAGAGGTTTTGGCCTTCTTCATGGGCTCGATGTTGGTGGAGGGTTGATAGCCACCTTTATTCTCATTGTTCTAATTACAGAGAAAATTGAGATAAAAACCATATTTCTTGTTACCATTATCCCAATAACAATTTCCACCATTCTTCTTCTCTTTACATCCAAAGGGCTCAATTCAGCTAGAAGAGGTGTGGATTCCGGACAGAAGATGACTGCTGGAAACAGAAAGACATTTCTTTCAATACTGCTTGCGACCTCACTTTTCGGATTCAGCTATTACAGTATGGGATATCCCATCATCACAATAATATCAAATACATCAAATCCGGTCCTCGGAATTGGAAGTTATTCAGTATTCATGGGGCTGTCAGCTCTGGCTGGCTTCATTTACAGTTCCTTCGCCGCAAAGAGTGAAATCCGGTTTCTGGGCCTGGCAGGATATCTGCTATCTGCAGCCGGATCCCTGGTATTTGTTCTGGTTCTGCATTTCAGCGAACCTTCAATTCTTCTGTACGCAGGAGTTGGAATAATAGCATTTGGTACTGGAGCAGTTGAAACGTTCGAACCAACAATCGTCTCCAGGATAAGTTCAGGCCTTGGTGCTGGTAGATCCATGGGGTGGCTGTCCTCCAGCAGGAGCATAGGGCTATTCGCAGGGAATATAGTAATGGGGCTTCTTTATGTTGTCAGCTCCCAGTACTCCTATCTATATGCTTTTGCAGTTGCTGCTCTCTCCGCGGCAATCGTGCTTGCAGGCGGCAGAAACTACAGGGCGCCTGTCTCATCTTAGTATTGCCCTGCAGGGAGCCCCGTCCGTGTCAAGTTTCAATGGAAGGCAGAGGAGATCATAATCACCTGGAGAAACTCTCCTTAGATCTATGCCCTCAAGAATGGATGCGCCACTGCTTAGGATTATTTTGTGCACCTTCATGCCTTTAGTTCCGAACTGCTCTATTGAAAGGTAATCAATGCCTACAAGGGCAACTCCTCGCTTAACAAGTTCTCTGGCTGCATCCTCTGCCACGTAGCAGAAATCCGTCTCAAATTTTCCTGTTTCATACAGTTCTGAATTTTTTGTTTTGAAAAGTATTCTCTTTTTGTGCCTGGATGGAAGGTCAGAGGCTTTCACACTGTTCCCGGAAACTTCACATACAGTGCACTCCCCAATGAAATTCTCCAGAGGTACATGGGCTGATGTAACACCATCAGGCATTGCGTGGAAAGGGGCATCGAAATGCGTCCCGCTGTGTGTTTCCAGCAGAAGCCTTGTTATGTGCACCTGATCCCTGGGATGCGTCTTGTATTCGTAGCTTTCAAAACAGAGATCTCCAGGATATGTTATCAGATCTCTGCTCAGGTTCAGCGATATATCTATCATATCCTGTTAAATCAAACATCGCTTATGGCTTTTCCCCTGCGCCTGGTTTCATGGCCGCATACAGGGCAAATCTGCACATCCGGATCATAATTCCTTCCGCACCCTGTGCAGGATGCTTTCCAGACGACTCTCTTCCTTATCTCCCTTGAATTGACACCCTGGAACTTCACACCCAGGGAACTTGCTACATTCTGAATGCAGAAATCATTGGACAGAATTGTCCCCTTAACATCCAACGCAAGAGCAAGCACATGAATGTCTGTACTGCTCATCTTATTCAGGTCACCCGTGGACCTGGCCTCTCCTGTAACAATATCCAGACTTTCCTTTGACGGGGAACGTACATGAAGAATATCCCCATAGAAATCCAACACCCGATGAAGCTCCCCCCGCTTTATCTCCTGAATCACCTCAGGAACAGTGAGAGTTTCCCCCATCTGGTGGGGGCTTACTCCGTTCAGTATTGCGGATGTATCCAGTACAAGTATTCCCTTGCCTTCAGTCTCTCTCATTTATAGGCACATATTTGAGAAGCTCTTTGGTACCACCGTAAAGGGCCTTTGGCCTGAAGAGCCTGTTGTCCCTGACATATTCAAGGGACCTTGCAACCCAACCGGAGATCCTTCCCACTGCAAAGATCGGAGTGAATACCTCCCTGCTGAACCCTATGGAGCTGTAAAGCATCCCGGAGTAGAAATCAACATTGGGGAAAATTCCCTTGTTTCCAAGTTTCGATATCATCACTTCCTCTATTTTATTGGCAGTATGGAAAAGTTCTTCTTTACCGTTCATGGAGGTTACCTCATGGGCATACTCCTTCAGGATCTTTGCCCTTGGATCATAGACTTTGTAAACTCTGTGGCCGAACCCCATAATCTTTTCCTTGTTCTCGATCATTTTTCCGATAACCTTATCGGCATTCTCTGGTGAGCCAACCTTTTCGATAAGTGCCAGTGCCCTTTCATTTGCCCCACCATGGAGCGGACCCTTCAGAGCTGATATTGCCGACGTAACTGCGGAGTACATATCAGAAAGTGTCGAGATAGTAAGCATGCAGGCAAAGGTGGAGGCGTTCATCCCATGATCTGCATGAAGTATCAGCGCCGTATCAAGCATCTTTGATTCCACATCAGATGGTTTCCTTCCCATAGCCTGATGGAAAAAGAAGTCAGAATATGTGAGATCATGGTCTGGCTTCACAATTTCTTCTCCCCTGTAGACCCTGTTGATTGCACCAACTATTGTTGGCATTTTAGCAATAAGCTCGATTCCAAGGTCATGCTGTTCATCCAGATTGGGCTCCACGGTTCTTGAATCCTTAGCACCGATGTATGAAACAACTGTCCTCAGGGTTGACATGGGGTGTGCGCTTTTGCCTATCTCCTTGATCAGGCTGTACGTATCGGGTTTGAGAGTCCTCAGCTCCTTGAGCTTCCTGTCATAATCGCGATATTCTTTTTCATTAGGGAGATGGCCATTGACAAGAAGGTAGGAAACCTCCTCATAATTTGATTTTCCAGCCAGTTCAGAAATCTCATAACCTCTGTAAACAAGCCTTCCGGCCTGTCCATCAACATATCCGATCTTTGTCTCTGCCGCAATTACTCCTTCAAGTCCACGTGAAAATTCAGGTTTATCATTAGTTTCGGGCATAAGATCACCAGTGGAGGGTTATCGGTACAACGTTAATTAAGGTTTATAATAGTAGATTGTTTTAAATATATTTGAATTAGAATTCAGAGCCACGTCAGATAAATTTCCTTGCACGGATAAGGTTTAACTTGATGTGGCCAAGTATGCCATGTATCTCCTTCCCCATTGACACCAGTTCACCTTTTCCCTCAAAGACCTCAACAGTCAACCCTATGTGGAAAAGCAGGGTGGCAACATGCCTCAGTGTTGATAGCTTCTTCAACCCATGTGGTGCCTTTCCAGAAAGATGTTTAACATAGTCCGTATCCTTGAGGTTAACAGTAACAGTTTTGCCGGAGAAGTCCACCCTTGCGATGTCACTCCTGTTAAGCTTTATATTTACGGTACCTTGAATCTGGGGTAAGGCCATTTCCAATTTTCCCTTACTTGGATGTTCGGTCATGTATCGGTCTTGCTGTGACGCTGACTGTTCCATTCACAACTACAGAGGCGTTCATTCCAGGCATCTTTATGCTCAAGTCTGAGAATACGAATTCTGCTGTGCTCTTTGTCCCTTCTATTACTTTCACAAAACTTTCGACAATTGATTCCTCGTCCATATATAATCAGTTGATGAAACTATTTAAACAATTCTAAACTTAGCCTGAATTCGCCATTTTAGATGAAATTGACCAGCATACCGGCAATAAAACCAGAGAAAAGAGACACATAGATGAACTGGCGCATTCTTCTTCCAGATCCTGATAAGATTACTCGGAGCATTGGGAGAATAACATATATGATGGCGCCAATGGCAAGACCATCGAAAAGTAGATCAAGGGATGGTGAATTGAAATAGTATCCGACGCCCCCACCCACTATGGTCGGTATTCCGCCTATAAGAAAGAAGAAAGGGACAAGCCTCCTGCCTGAAGATGTACTGCCCATGAATGGAGACCCTATTGGAAATCCTTCTGTTATGTTCTGAAGTATGAACCCTGCAAAAACTACAAGTGCCACTCCAGTGAGGCCAATGCTGAAGGCCTGTGAGCCAAATACCATCCCCTCTGTAAGATTTTGCAGCCCTATTCCTATTGAAATGAGAAGAGAGAGATGCATGGCCCTGATCTCGCCAGAAGATCTGAATTCAAATGCAAACAGGAGAAAGAACCCTGCTGCAACTGAAAACACAAATATCACATCATAGGACAGATCTGTGCCATATCCTAAAAAGGAACTGTTATACAGAGTGGAAGAAGCGGTCTGGAAAATGTCCGCTATGAGAAAAATAAGAATTCCTGCTGCGAATGCAGTCAGAAGGGATGAACTTTCCTTTGTTATGGACCTTGACATTACCAAGGGATATGAAATAAGAATTGATAGCCCCATTATTGCAGACAGAAGCAGTACAGGTCCAATTTCCATTTATAGAAATTAGGTAGACCTAATTAAATGTTTGTAAAAAACTAATTTGTAAAGATTCCTGTCCTATTTTCTGGATATGAAGACAACAGCAATTATTGCTATCAGGGCCAGAGCTGCAAGAACGTATGCTAGCTCCAGTTTCCCACTCAGAACCTGCTCCCTGGTAAAGTATACATGAATACTGACATTGCTCCCGTTAACAACGAAAGTTCCAGTATACGTTGGGCTATATCCCAGAACCTTGTAAACGGAGAAATTGTATGTCCCATTTGGAAATTCAAGCAACAGGCTCGACTGATTTGTGGAATAGAGATATTCACCCTGGGCAATGCTCCAGTTGGTTCCATCAGGAAGCCCTGACTCAGTTATGTTTACTGAATAACCATATGTGAATTTAACATTGAATGTCTTGTTAACTCCTGCAGTATTCATGTTGAGGAGGAGGAATGAAGGGACATAGTTCTTTGAGTAGTTCAACTGGAAGCTGTATTCTCCACCAAGAGAGATGAAGTCTATTGTTGTATTGTTAGAATACAGTGTAGTAGTCCGATTTGAAACTGACCATTCCTGCCCTGACGGAAGGCCTGATTCCACGAATTTTATGGAAAAAGTCCCAAGCGTAAAGTTTACCTCTCTCTGAACTGGGGACCCTGAAACTGTCAGGGAGGACCCTTTTGCCACATAGTTTCCATCTGCTGCTATTGCCCTGTAGTTATATACGCCATCAGGGATAACTGCATAAGCAACACCACCAGAATCTGTATCTGTAAATGTTGTCTCGAACTTCAGGACACTGTTGTTCAGATAAACTGTAAAGCTGTCAATACCTCCTGTCAAGGGGTTAACATGCGGAAGCCCGGAAGATGTGAATTGAACTCTAAATCCAGCAACAAAGACCACATTTATTGTAACATTTTTGTTTTTGATCAGCCGATACCCATACTGTGGATCTGGGGAATAGTTTCCGGAATAGCCTATGAAATAGCTCTGGTTTCCGTTTGTGAGATTGAACTCTATCGATGAGCCAATACTGCTCCTTGTGACTCCCCCAACTGTTACATTCCATTCCTGCCCTGACGGGAGACCTGTTTCGTTGAAATAGAGGTGGTATGTTTTGAAGACAGAATCCTGGGCGAATGCATAGGCATTTATGCTTCCCATGCCTGCGACAAGGCTGTAGCCATGACCAGCGCTGTAAAGGGCGTTCGAGCCATATATTATGTTGTAAAACGGATTAGGGTTGTTCAGTAGAGATCTGTTTGATGAGTTGGTGTACTCATCGTTGCCTATCTTGTATATTGTAGGATCAAGGAACCCCAAATCCTTTTTCCCATGGTTCTGCAAGTACTCGTTTATTGTTGCAACTATTCCAGCAGCCACCGGTGATGACACACTGGTCCCAGCAAGAATGAAAAGGCCACTTTTTCCAGTTGAGTTTGTCAGATATACAAGTGTATTATTTCCTACATCAGCAATATCCGGAACGCCGCGCCCGGCCCCCTGAATCAGATTGTTTGCGATTGAGTCATTCTGCCACACAGGCTCTGTGTAATAATCGCTGATCCCGCTGGAAGTGCCTATTGGATTTCCTCCAGTATACGATGGGGTTTCATACCACACCGTTTGATTTTCTATCTGCTCATTCTTTTGGTTAATTATAAGTGTGGTTCCGCCCACAGCAGTAATTCCGTAATCGTTATAGGCAAGGCTTGAAGGGAACTGCACAAATGTTCCTGGATATGGGTTGGAACTGGAGACGAATTTGGGGCTGTTTGCATTATCGCCTGAGTCTCCACTGCTTGC
This sequence comes from Thermoplasmata archaeon, assembly GCA_021802365.1. The sequence goes on from JAKAAJ010000012.1 coordinate 6,508, forward strand.
AAGAACTGTTATGCCTCTTGCCTGAGCCTCCTGCAATATACCGTTCCAGGTGGAATTGACATAGTCAGATGTTCCAAATGACATTGACACTACAGAAACATTTCCAAGGCCAGATGAACTCGTGTTGGATATAACAGTATTAAGGGCATCGGCAATCTCCGCAAGGCTGCTAGTTTTGCTGTAAACATTGTATACATGGGCACCTGGAGCCAGGCTGCCTGCCATTTCCAGATCAAGTGTATTCTCCGTTACTGCTCCTGATGTATCCTTGCTTGCCGAACTTGATGGCGAAGGGGCGCCGTCCACTGGAACTGGAGTTATTACCGGCTTTGGCTCAAAGGAGGGAAATGAGGTGGAGTTATTGAAATATTTCTGTAAATCAGATGGATCATAAGGGCCAACATAATGAGTGCCTGATGATGTATTGTATGATCCAGTCCATAGTATAGTTGCTATGCTTACATTTGAGTCATATGACGAGGTAAACAGGCCGGTCTCATTATATGCCACCTGATAATCTGAACCGTAGCTGTATTCCACACCAGTCTTACTAAGTATGGGGGAGGGAAAGGAACTGCCGGTTACACCATATGATGATGAACCCAGCATATTAAGAGTCAGGGGTGCATCAACTGCAACAGAAGCAGAGGTCAGGCCAGTTACTCCTGTGATGTTTTCTGCGGCCCATTCAGGTATTTCCGGATTCTTATCAGGCCCGAAGGATGAAGTGCCATTGAGAGACATTATTCCTGTGTTGAAAGCAGCCGAAAAATCTTTAGATGAACCGCTCATAGATAAGATCAGCCTGTTGGGGAACTTTGTGAAATTGGTGACCCCATAGCTTTTGAAATAATTGACCAGGCCCTGATAATAGGATTCACTGGGCGCATAAAGCCTGTCGAATGTACTGGCAGATATATAATGATGATACTGTGTACTGGATGGATTTGAGAGGTTTAAGAGAAAAGAGGAGAGCTGGGACTCATTAGCAGGGGAAAGGGAGACTGAAACCTCCATGTTGAATGATTTTGCAGATCCGTTATTCAGTATGTTTCCAGAGAACGGAACTGGTGCAAGGCTTACATCCAGCTGGTGAATGGGTGAGGCAGATATGCGGTCTCCGGAATCGTGAGGATTATATGAAACAGCAATTGATGCTGAGGAAGCAACAAATGAAATAACAAGGATCAGGGATAACATTGCCCTGAATTTTTTTGACATCTCTAATTGGAAGTAAGACCTACTATGAAAATATTGCCCATCATGTATTTACCCGATCGCTGTTCTCAATGAGGAGATTCCTCAGAACCTGACCGGAAATGCTCCGTGGTATGTCATGTTTCCATATTATTTCAGAAGGGAGATTGTGCTGGCTTAGTTTCCCATTAAGATATGAAATGACTCTTTTTTCATCTGCCCTTCTATCATCCTTTACACAGTAAAACACAATTTTTCTGATTCCGGGAGTAATCTCCTTGAAATCAGCAACAAATTCTAAAACGCCAGGTATGGTTCCTGCGCTCTTTTCTATGAAACATCTGCTTGTGTGCCTGCCGATAATAATAGCAATATCTCTTTCCACTTTTATATCTCCGATAGATCCATCTGTGTCAATGCTCGCCTTGATTCCGAATTCACCGCTCATTATGGATTCCTCATTATTGCCCGTTACCGTTGGCCCTTTCTCGCCCTCAGGATTGCTATCGACACCTGATTCACTTTCCACCTTTGTCTCACCCTTGTCTAAGGGGAGAAGCCTTCCCAAAGAATCACTGGAGAGTTCCATACAATGCGTCATGCCCATAAGTTCTGGAATCCCAAAGAAATAGAATATTCGGAAATTATTCCTGCTTGCGATATTGGAAAATAGGCTGGAGTTAAATTCCAGGCCTGTAGAAATTATGCCCCTGATCCTATCCCTGTTTGGATATTCAATCTCTTTTAACTTCGAGATTATTTCCGGAAACAGAGTTATGAAGTTAGCGTTGTATGTGTCGGCAATCTTAAAAATCCTTATGCCAGGATCCGGACTAGATGGAAATATAGAGTAACCTGTGCTCATAACTGGCATCAGGACTGAAAGAATGAATCCCTCCGGGGAAGCTGGAGGGATGCATGAGGCATTGCGAAAAACAGAGCCAGTTCCAGTGATCCTGCCAAGTGCAGTTAATGCCCTCTCACATAAGGCACCGCCATTGAAATCTATGACATTGGGCTCACCGCTTATCCCATATGACAGGAAACCTATCGCCTCCTTTCCCTGAATCTTCCCATGGTCCTTTTCCCTTGGTTTTTCAAGAATTATATCTATGAGTCTTGAGACAAATCCTGGAGGCTGGTTATTATGATGCCCATCTGTCTGAATGCCCTTTATGAAATTCATCAGGTCTCCTATCCTTGCTGTGATTACTTTCTCCCCTCGTTCGGGAATAATGTCGGAATCGGATTTTATTATCAGCCAGTCGTTTCTCTGATCTGTGGATATAGAATGGTATTCACTGTTCTTCAATGAACCAAAGTTGACCGGAATTGCCCCGGACTTCAATACACCTAGAAGGGAGATCAGGTACTGGGGAGACATTGGAAGAAGAATGCCTACCCTTGAACCAGGTTCGCATCCTCTGGAAACCAGAAATTCAGAAAGCGAGGATGACATCTGGTCTATGCTCCTGTAGGAAAAGTACCTTCCTTCGTAGACAAGAACCGGATAACTTGGCTTTCTGTTTGCAGCTTCCTGGAAAGCTTCCAGAAATGATGCCTGTTTTACCTTAGTGAATTCCGTTTCAGGGCTGTTTGGCATTATTCACCTGCCTTATCATTTAAGTAAAGTCATTTATTAATCTTCCCAATGTAAATGAATTATGAATACTGGCTGTAATACCTGAGGACCTCTGGGATTCTGGATATCATGTCATTAATGTCATACCAGTAAGATTTCTCCTGGAAGCATAGGTCGGCTGATTTCTTATTTATAAATGATGCCATGCATGCAGCTGCCAGAACGCTTCTTGATGAATTCAATAGAGAAGTAAGAATGCCTGCCAGCAGATCTCCTGTGCCACCCATAGTCATTCTTGGATTACCTCCTTCTGTTATCCTGTAGATCCTGCCATCAGAAATTATGTCCTTTTCACCCTTCAGTATAACCAGAAAACCAGTTTTTTCGCAGTATTCGAGGACATATTCTATGGTGGGTGCCCTTCCACTTATCCTGCTGAACTCTGTTGCATGAGGAGTCATGCATATTCTTGACATTGGAGCAGCCTCAAAAATCTCTTCAGCCCTCGAGAGTGCGTCTGCATCCAGAACTATGAAACCAGTGTATCCTTTCAGGGCGGATATCTCACTTGAGAGATCATAGTCTCCGCAGCCAGAGCCGATTAGAATTGAATCGGAACGCTGCACCATCTCTGGGGTCAGATCCTTTGATATTCCTGTGATTATCTGGGGATCAAATCCAGAAATCACTGCTCTGTTCTCCTGAGAAGTGAAGACCTTGACTGTGTCGCTCCCGGATTTTACAGCGCCCATCGCAGCAATCACAGCGGAACCGTAGAACCTGTGTCCTGTGATCATAAGGACCCTGCCATTCATACCCTTATGTGATGAGAGGTCAGGTTTTTTAAGATAGAGGAAATCACCTGGCCCGCTGTTTCTGAAAGCCCTGTCAGGTATTCCTATATCTTTTATTATTATCCTGCCACTGTTGTTTTGGGTCATACCCTCTTTGATATCCGTAAATGTTACAGTGATCTCCGGGGAAATGCATATCTCACTACCGATACCGGAGGGGACATCTATGGAAACAAGATGCTTTGCAGAGGTGTTAACAGCCTGAATATACTGATCCATGGGCTTTCTTGGCTCTCCTGAAATTCCGGAGCCAAGAATGGCGTCGATTACCACATCATAATCGGAAATATTATCAGGAAATGATCTGAGCAATTTGCCCCTGTATTCCCTGAATGCCTTCTTTGCCTCCCTTGTTTTAATGGAGTTTTCATCTGATGCCAGAAATACACTTACTTCATTATCTCCAGAAAGAAGCCTGGCAGCAACAAGTCCGTCTCCTCCGTTATTTCCGGTACCACACAGCACAAGTATTTTCAATCCCCTGCCGAATAAATCTGAAACAGCATCTGCAACTGCCTCACCGGCATTTTTCATAAGTTCGTACAGATCACCATGGAGATACCTGTAGTTCAGGTCTATTCTCCGGGACTCCATGAAATTGAGCATACAGATAGCTAGATCAGACTCATTTAATTATTTTACCGGTAGCCATGTACCAGAGATAAAGATCCAGTTCACCGGGTTTCATGCCAAGTGAGTCAGAATAGGTTTTGAATATATTCTCCTTCTGTATGTACCTGAAGGCCGGTGTGACCTTCATGTCTATTGAAGGGTCCAGCTGATTCATTATTCTCACAATGTGCTTGTCAAGAATGGCAAGATCAAAAACACCGACATTCCTTAAAAAATGAGATGCCTCCTTGTAACTTATTCCATCCACATTCTTCACAAGAAATTCCCTTGCTTCCATTGGGTCTGTAGATCTTACAAGTCCGGGAAGTTCATCTATAAATGGGCGTGCTTTAACTATGAACCTTGATCTCACATTGTAGAAACGGTATTGAAGCTCATGGAGGCGATCTCTGAGCCTCTTCTCAGGAAGTTTGAGGAATCCTTCTATTCCGATCCCCATCTGAGTCCTTATCCCCATCTCCGCGGAAGTGTTTGCAGTAAGAATGCAGAAACATAACTCCCCGAAAAGAGTTTCTGCATCAGAAGAGCGCATACGCCTGAAATCCTCAAGCCGGGATTCCAGAACATCCCTTACTTCCGATTCCTGAATGGCCCTTAATTTCGAATAGAAAGAGCTTTCTTTAAAAATATTCTGCCCCGAAACAGAAACTGGTTCCATTCAGGGCACTCATATTGAAATATTATTTGAATATTTCATACATTTTTTTTGCTTTCTCAAGCTTCTGGTCAACGTCAGACCACCTGACGTTCTTCATGAATGCGTCAAGATATGGGGCTCTCTTAGCACCATAATCAACATAATACGCATGCTCATATACATCCAGAGCGAGAAGTACTATGCTGTTCCACATTGCGTTTGAATTGTGTGCATCGGCACCAACATTTCTGAGCTTCCCTGTATTCAGATCGAAGACAAGAAGGCTCCATCCCCTGAAGGCAACGCCTGTGGCCTTGAAATCCTCAACCCATTTCTCATAGCTCCCGAAGTCCTTCTCCACCTGCTTTTTGAAGGACTCTGATGGCTGTCCATGTGATGCTGTAAGATTTCCGAAGTATGTCTCATGCAGAAGGGCACCATCGAAGTTGAAGGTCTCCTCTGACTTCAATTCCCTGAGATCACTGTAGTTCTGGTTAGCTGCGGCTCTGTCGGCAGATCCCAGTTTTGACCATATTTCATTCAGCTTTTTGACGTATCCCTTGTAATGTGTTTCAAAGTGGTACTCTATCTGCTGATCTGATATTCCGTCAAGTCCCTTGGGTTTCAGTTCGTTTTTTTCTTTCCAGTTGTCTGCCATTATTTCACCGCTTCACCATTTCCTTAAGACTTAAAAATCTTATGAGAAATGTTTAAAAACATATTCCGCAGGCAAAAGGAAAATCTTACAATAAAAATTCGTCTATGGACCGTATCCCTTCCTTTGCGTCTGGATAAATTCTTGTTCGCGATGATCTTGCATTACTCAACCACTCATCAAGAGGTTCGTCATCAATTGATCTGGCCCTGTGAATCTGGGAGGAGCATTCAGAGCAGTAAATCCCACTATAGATAAGATCCTGACAGATGATACAGTGATGCTTTGCTGCCATGATCGAGGTTAGGGCAGGAATGTTAAAACTCTTTTGCTGCCCATTGTATGGATTTTGGTGGGTATATAAAGAAATGTCCTCTTTGCCGGATGATGCTTTTATAGGCCACTGACAGTCCTTTAATTCACGTTATACACTATATTAATCATCCCTGTACATTGTATCTGCATCTGAACCTCCGGTGAAGAATACAGACATATCGCTGTACACATCCTCAAGCCCACTGAAGTCCCTGGCAGAGACAGGCACCACTTTAGAGATCATATCATTATCCCTGAATGAGTTCAGAACTGATATGAAGAAGTCCTTCATCATTGGTGTCTTTTCATCCATCAGGGCATCTGATAGAAGTTCCGGAGAGTTTTCCCAGGAATGTACCCTCTCTATGTCTTCATCTGTGACCAGATCGGATTTGTTCAGGACATAGATCATTGGCCTGAAGAACCTTGACATTACAGAAGCGTAAAGCATCTTCTGAGAAATATAGCCTGAAGGCGATACGGAGAGGACTGCATCAGAAATGAAAGCCAGCATAGACTTGTGCCCGCTCAGTTTTTCCACCAGCATTGGAGCACCGGGGCGGTATGTGAAAAGTTCCATCTGGCCAGGTGTATCGAATATCACATAGTAATCGTCCAGTTCCCTCAAAACTGTTGAGACTGGCTCTATGTTATCAAGCAAGAGGTCAGCAGCCACAATCTGGGCCCCATTTGGCCCCAGGTTGTATTCCGACATTATCTGCGAAAGTGAAATTGTCTCCCTTATGTCCACCTCCGCTTCATATGGTATGTACTCAGAGCCGGGATCAAGATTCACAACTGCAGCGTCATATTCATTGGTAATCAGCCATTCCTTAAGTGCACCGCAGAAAGTGGACTTCCCTGTACCGGCAGGGCCAGTTACGAAAAGAGATCCAATCAATTTTCCACCTCCTCTTCCATATAGAAGTTGAGTTCCTCCCCCTTGATGGGCTCTGTTGTGTTGAAGGTACCGTTTATAGTGTTCACAAGGTTATCGATCCTTATCTTCAGGTACCATGGAATTTCAAACTCTTCTGATATTTTCACCGTTTCCTGCATATATTTCATAATGCTTCCCCTGTGTATTGTCAATGTCAGGCTCCTGTTTCCGCATTTGAGGCACTTTCCTGAAAGTGGAACCCTCCTGTATTTCGCATTGCATCTTGTGCATCTGAACTCCTGGGAAAAGAATTTCCTGAAATTTCCATACATATCGGGCAGAAAGTGCGAGTTGAGGACCCTTGATGCAACATCATCTGCATCAACAGCTCGTATTCTTCTTGCCAGTTTAAGCTGCCTTTCTATTTTTTCCTCCATGCTGTCTATGGTCTTGTAAGAACAGGTGGTCACTCCCTGGTTTATGTTTGAGCAGGAAGTGGAGAATCCTGTCCCCATAATAGTGCCTGTGAGGCTGAATCTCTTCCCCATTGTCATCATCATTTCCTCAAGGTCAACAGGAGATGCTCCGATACTGGCCTTTTCGTAAAACTCCAGCGGATATTCCCATACAGTGTCTACATTCATAGCCTCCTTGTCGACCTCCTCCGGATTCAGCTGAACGGTGAGAACAAGCGGAGCATCCATGAGGCCTCCTCTTGTGGACGGCAGGAATTTCTTAGAGAAGTTCAGCAGCCCATCCATGAGAAGCATTATACTATCCTCATCCCCGTCACAGTTCCTTCTTTTTGCTGCGTGGTAGAAGGGGTGCGCATAACATCCGCTTACATTGCTGAATCCTATAATCCTTCCCACTATTCCGCCAGACGTGTGCGGGGCAAGCCCTATTACAAGATGGCCGATGAGGTCTTCAGGCTTCTGGCACATATAGAAAGGCGGCAATCCATAATACTTTGTCAGGAGATCATCCACAAAGGATGCAACCTTCAGAAGGTACTCCGCAGATCTGTACGGTATTATGATGTCCTGCGGCAGTATCTCGTTGACTTCTGAACCATCATAACCCAGGGATACAAATATTGAGGGATCTACCATTAGCTCATCACTATGGAAGTGTGTGATGGGTATATCTGACATATCATATCTGCAAGTCCCGTCCTTGTTTATTGAAATATCATGGATAGCCCTGAGTATTCCTTTCTCAATAGGCTCAGCCGCCTTGGTGCTGGACATGAGCTTCTTTACCCCTTTAATTTCCAGCTTATCCGGCAGTGATATACCCATTCTCTCCTCTGCTTTCTGAAGTATCCCATGGAGATCAACCCGTGATTTTTTCACATTCCCGGTTGCTTCCGTTGAAGACCCGCAATTCGGGCATATAGGTTGTGGGGAGTCACTCCTGCATTCCATGCATCTTCTCATTTCCATTTCAATCTCAATTGAACTGGAAGAGCTTGACCCGGCACTCCTTAATGATCTCCTTGTGGAGCCGTAGGATTCCACAGGGAATAGAACATGGACCTTGGGCTTCATCTTTCTGTCCCCTGCCTTTTCAGGCCGCCCAAGCCTTGCCCCAACCCTGGTGGGTGACCTTGGAAGAATCGTCAGCCCTGAAAGCCTGGAAACTAGAGATACAGAATCATACTTCCCTTGAGGAATTTGTGCTTTTTCCTTTATAATTCCTCCATCTTCATAAAGTCCCAGGGATCTCAGAAGGCAGGCATATTCCGATAATCTGATCTCAGAACCTGAGGAGTTGAAAGGTATACCCAGCCTCACCAATGGCCATGAAAGTGATGCGTCAGCAATCAGGACCCTGTCTAGAACCCTGCAATTCATCAGCTGTGTCCTTAAGGAAAGTATCTCTGGAATCTGAAGATCGTGCCAGAAATAGTCGTACCTCGGGTAAACTGGAATCCCGTATTTCTCAGATATGGCTATCGCCTCTTTCTCATCCGGTATCCTTGATAAAAGATCTTCAGGAACATTAGCTCTTAAGGCGTACTGCCTCCACCAGTCATTGTTGAAAGATCCAGGTACAAGTTTGTGGTTGTTCTCCAGAAAATCACCATAGGCAATAAGTATCTCACCCATGTCGGTGATCATTGAGATCCTCTGGGAAACGGCTCTTGCAGTTTCTTCATTCTCAACCCGGATATGGGAGCCGTCATCCAGAAGAACCATGGGGCCGTCAATTCCGTCACATGGGGTAACTGCGGCTGCCTTCCCCGGGAGTTCGACCTTAATCTGTGCCCCTGTGGCTATGAATTCGTCCGCCACTATCATGGTCGATGGGCTTATTCCTGCTGCCGCGAGCCCTGTCAGCCTTGATCTTCCATATCTGAGCCTGAATCCACCAGGCCTGTTTGGATGGCCGAAAACAGGCCTCCCTGCAACAAGATCCTTTAGAAATTTCTCAGATTTTCCACTGTCCTTCTCGGATTTCTGCTCAGTACCCTCCGAGCTGGAGCTCCCTGACAGGAAATCCCACTCCTTGATGCCGAGTTTTGATGTATGTTTCAAAACCTTCTTTGATTTCTGAAGAAGGCCCTCACAGAGGACCAGGCACATTCCTCCCCTTATTCTGTTGGTAGATACCCTTTCCATATCCCTGTGCCCTGAAACCTCCTCCTCTTCGCTTCCCTCACCATCTATACAGACAGGAAGGTTCCGTACTACCCTTCTTATCTCCTCTGGTGATGGTAGATACTGCAAATGCTTCAGGCGGTTATAGCTCTGTATCTCCTCGATATATCGCTCAATCTCATCGTCAGTTGCAATATATGAACCTATTCCCAGGTCTCTTCTTACTATATCAGAAATTAGGACACTCAGGGCCTGAGCTGTTCCTCCGGCACCCCTTATGGGGCCAGAGTAGACAATGGAGACATAATCTGTGCCGTTTGAGTTTGATGCAATATCCACAGTCGCTATCCCTTCGAGGGGTGCAACAAGTATTCCCTCAGTAAGTATTGCAAGTCCAACCCTAACAGCCTTTTCAACGGCCACCTTTTTGCCTTCACCTGAATACATGCCAGCCACCCTGCGTGAGATGGCAATGGAGATTTCTTCACGGCTCATGGTTTTTGCCAGTTCCCTGATTTCAGATGCAATGCCCTTTATTCCTATTAGCTCCTCAATTCTGTCTGCCATATCCGAAGCAAGGGGCATTTCAACCTCATTTGAAACATCAAGGCCCTTCTCCCTTGCCTTCCTAGCTATCTCGTAAGATTCACGGACACGTTCCCAGAGCATGCTTCTGTAGCTTTCAAGGCTGATCCTTTGAGGCATTTCAGGCATCCCTGCTTCAGACTGCAGCTTCAACGAAGTGCTCCCTGTATTTGAGCGCTGAGCGGACAAGGAACTCATGCACAACTGATGGCCTGAGCGGCCTTGAAAGAAATTCACTGTGGTACTGTACTGCTATCATTCCCGGGTTTGAAGGCATTTCCACTATTTCCATCCTCACTCTGTCCTCATCTGTCCCGGAAAAAATCATTCCAGCCTTCTCGAACTTCTCGATATATGCAGGATTGACCTCATATCTGTGCCTGTGCCTCTCATATACCTCGCTTTTCCCATAAAGTTCCTTAGCGAGTGAATCCTCCCTTATGATTACCTTCTTTGAACCCAGCCTCATTGTTCCTCCTTTATCCTTGACGCCCATCTGTTCAGGAAGTAGATCTATGACGGGGTAAGGTGTCTTTGGATCAAATTCAGTGCTGCTGGCATTGCCCATTCCAAGCACATTTCTGGCAAATTCCACCACAGCGACCTGGAAGCCAAGGCATATTCCAAGATATGGGATCTCCCTTTCCCTGGCAAACTGTGCTGCCTTCAGTTTGCCTTCGAATCCACGGTAGCCAAATCCTCCAGGGACTATTATCCCATGGACATCATCAAGCACTGACATGTCTGAAAGGAGACTGTCGGAATTTATCCATTTTATGTCCACTGCAATGCCTGTCTTTCCTGTAATATGGGAAAATGCCTCCTTATGGCTTATATATGCATCCTGAAGCTCAACATATTTGCCCACAAGGGCTATTGTGACTCTTTTTGAAGGGCTGATAAGGTTCTGTTTGTACTCAGCCCATACATCCCTGTACTCCCCTTCCACCAGTCCAAGATTTGAAATGATGAACCTGTCGATTCCCTGTTTCCTCAGGAGATCAGGGACAAGATACACATTTGGGACATCAGTTACGCTCACTACACCTTCTTCATTTACGTCAGTGAACAGAGAAATCCTTCTCACTGAATCGGGAGAAAGCCTGTTTTTTGACCTGCAGAATATTACATCTGGCTGGATGCCTATCTCCCTCAGGGCCTTGACGCTGTGCTGAGTAGGCTTTGTTTTCTGCTCCATGTTGCCACCAACCTCTGGAACCAGAGTCACGTGGCAGAATAGCATGCTTTCTGTATCCTTCTCCCTGTTAAGTTCCCTCAGGGCCTCAAGGAAAGGCATGCTTTCTATGTCTCCAACAGTGCCCCCTACCTCTATGAGTGCAACGTCTGCGCCGGAACTGTTGCCTATCTCCCTGATCCGCCTCTTGATCTCGTTCGTTATGTGTGGTATTATCTGAACGGTATTCCCGAGATATTCACCCCTTCTCTCCCTTTCTATAACCTCCTTGTAAATCTTTCCTGTAGTTATGTTATTCCTGCCGCTCAGATTCGTATCCATGAAACGCTCATAGTTTCCAAGATCCAGGTCAACCTCGCTTCCATCATCAAGAACAAAAACCTCACCATGCTGGTATGGATTCATGGTTCCAGCATCGTAGTTCAGATAAGGATCTATTTTCAGGGCTGTTACCTTGACTCCATGACATTTCAGAAGGTAGGACAGGCTTGAGGTCAAAGTCCCTTTTCCTAAGCCGGAAATCACACCACCTGTGATTACAACGTATCGCATTATAAGTTAGAGAAACTCAGCATAATAATTTTTTGCAGTTTAAATAGTCCTGGTGGAGATTTCATCTCATCCCTCATGTTGCATCATGGTTAAATTTCAATTATTATTCCAGTTAAGATGAACTCATTGCCTGAGACATATCCGGCTTTTCGGAAACGGCCTCAGGTACTTTTCTACTACATGCACCAGGATGATCCCAGGAAAAGCACCATGAAAAAACTTGAAAGGTTTGGCCTTGCCAAGTCCGTCCCGCTAGTCAGGCTCAACCGGGCAGTTACATTGGCGCATGATTCTGAAAAAAGCCTCCTTCCCATTTTCGGTAAAGACATCTCCCTTCATGGCATAGGAGTTCTGGAGGGCTCCTGGAACAGATCCGAAACTCTTTCCGCAATAAGAATGAAAAGAGGGTTGAAGCTCCCAACACTTCTGGCGGCCAATCCTGTAAACTACGGAAAACCGTTCAGGCTTTCATCTGTGGAGGCCGTCGCAGCTGCCCTTTTTATTACTGGATTTCAGGATTTCGGAATCGAGTTGCTTGGAAAATTCACATGGGGGCACGTATTCTATGACCTCAACCGGGAGCCTTTGCTTGAATACTCCAGGTGCACAAGTGAAGAGGAGCTAAAGGAGGCAGAGGAGCAGTTTTTCTAAACCTGTACCCACTGTTTTCCGTCAATGCGGCATACACCTGAAGCGTATTCACCAAAAATATCAAGGATTTTATTCCTGAACTGCTCTGGAATCTTGCTTCCAGCAGATTTCTCTTCAGGAAGGATGTGAATCATATCCACATGGCTTCTAATTCCACTGCCTTCGCCCCCTATTCTCTTTTTCATCAGTAATAGTTCATCAGGGTCCAGCCTCATTCTTGTCCTTTCCAGACGCTCTTCGAGGTGGTTCACTGAATCCTTTGTGTAACCGGCCTCTTCAGGGTCTCCTCCTGCAGCGATGATAAAGAGAAGGATCCCAAGGCATTTTGAACACTTTCCGCAGGGAACAATTTTTCCTTCAACGTTTCGGCAGGAGTGGCAGGATCGCTGTGTCCGGAAAAGCTCCGGGTACCTCTTTATAAGTATCTTTTCCTCCAGGGACCCGTTAATTGGATAAACTGCTGACCATACACCTATTTCAAGCCCTGTACTCTTCAAGTATCGCGTAAATGAAAGGTTAAAGTCCGAAGTCTGATCATAAATTCCATAATAGTGCTTCAGGCCTTTGTAATCTGAAAACTCCAGAGGATCATCAAATTCATCGCCCATAACAATATTTCCCACATTATGCTTAATCAGCAGAGGTATGGAGGCGAATATATATACCGGAAATATGAATAGCTGCACAGGGTAATCGTCGGCCCATTTCTCCGAAACTTTTCTGTTTAGAGGCTTAAGCCTGTCAAGGCAGAAATGGTAGAATCTGTCCACATTTGTCCAGACTTTTTCAACATGCCTCCCGGTGGATGTGAAATAATCAAAGGATGTTTTTGCAGTGTTCCAGTGGCCGCCGGACTCATTTATGAACACATGGTGCACATTTGCGCCAATCTCTGAAAGGATTCCAGAAGTCAGGAGGCTCTCCTTGCCTCCCGAGGAGAGAATGGCCACAGAGTTTGGATCCATGGTTTTACCTATTCTGCCGCTTATGATGTTCGGTGTTACAATCTCAGTGCATCCTGTTGAATTTTCTTCAGTTATATCAGAATCCCCTGGAAGGTATTCACTGAGAAAGAATTCATGCCTTCTAATGCAGAGCCTGTTTACAAAGACCTCCCTGTTGTTTATCCTCACCCATTCGCTTATTATTTCCCTATCCTGTGGCCTTACCGGAAAATTGAGAGTAAGCCTCCTGGAGAAAAGTGTAAAATTGATTGCAGGCATTGTTAAAACAAGACCTGCAAGGTTCTCGTCGACAACTATGTCTTCAAAATATGTGAATATCAGCTTGAATTTATGGGACCCGCCCTCATCCTCGATCACAATGCTGCCCGATATCCTCCTCTTCTCAATACTTTCTACCTGTACCGATATATTGCTGAAAGTAGCAATTCTCTCAAGGAATTGGCCTGTCATTGCATTGCAACTTCCCGAATGGTCCTGGTAATCCTTTCAACATCATCTGAGAGTGGATCGAAAACAGGTATTCCATACTGGGATTCCAGATTATCTACTGCCTCCCTTACTTCCCCTTCAGTCATATTCTCCCTGTTTATCGAAATGGCTATTACCGGGGATCCGGAGAGGAGCTCCAGTATTTTTATGTATTTTTCAAGAGGAGGTATCCTGAAATCCTCGAATCCGTCGAAGAATTTCCTCTTCGGCGCATGTTGAAGTATTATTCCCGTGGGGCGGCACGCCCCAATTATCTCAAAGCTTCCGGGATAGGCGGGATGAAGAACTGAACCCTGCCCCTCAATAAACATGATGTCCGGGGATTCCATATCCCAGGCCCTCAGGGTGTTCCATTCAAGATTGCCCGGGATAAAATCATTTATCATGGAGTCCACTACAACAGTGTGCTCAATACCCTGCATCCATGCAGTCTGGCCAGTCCCAATCATGCAGGATTTATCCCCTGACTTTCGCATGCTGTTTGTAAGAACAACAGTTGTTGTCCTCTTCCCGATTGCGCTGTCAGTTCCAAGAACAGCAATTCTCGCTGATTTGACCTCCCTTATCCTTCCGGTAAAGGGCATCTTCATGTCCCTGAACATCTTCCTTACATCCACTATCCTGACGCCGTGCTTGCGTGCAAGTTCATAGAACTCTGGATCGTCTGATATGAATTCATGCAATCCGCTGACAACGTTCAGCCCCTCGTGCAGAGCTTCGGATATGACCCCCCTGTATTCAGCCGGAAGATAGCCCCCATCAGTGGCAATGCCAACAACTAAAGTGCTCACACCTAACTTAATTGAATCGCTGAGGTTTGCCACCACAGGTATTCCCCTGTTCTTTCCTTCAACGACCATTCCGGCATCTTTGCCCGCTTTTGTTGAGTCTATTACAGCTTTCACATTGTATCTTTTTGTGTACCTCACAAGCCCATTGGCTGTCTTTCCATACGTGCTTCCCAGGACACCTTCCGCAAGTACTACTGCATTGTCCATTTTCTTGACCTGCCTGTTATCACTACCACTATATCTTTTTCCGAATCTCCATTTCTGGGTACAACCTTGTCTGCAGCGGCAAGAGCCGAAGCTGATGCCGGCAGGACTGAAAGCATCTCTGTTTTTTCAAGAAGACTTGCATATCTGATCATCTCGAAATCTGAGACGTACTCTGCAACACCCCTGGACTCGTAGATTGAGTCCAGTGCCCTCTGGCCATCGTATGAACGGTATGCGACAAGGGGTTCTGATTCAGGGGTTTCCACAATAGATGATGGATCGAGTTCCATAATCGTCCTTTTTCCAGACTTCCAGGATTCCACTACCGGATTTCCATTGGGAGTGCTGGATCCTATGAAAACAGGAATTTTCTTTATCACTCCCCTGGCCCTCATGTTCCTGAAACCATTATATATACCTGCCAGTGTTGTTCCGTTTCCCACAGGAACGGCAACATAAGCAGGGCTTCTGCCCAGCTGGGAAACTATTTCATAGGCAATCGAGCTGTACCCTATGAAGTCGACCTCGGAATTTTCCGAACCTGGGCTGGAATCGTACCAGGACTCTTCTCTGGAGCGGCCCCTCATCATTTCAACTAGATCTTCATACCGGGACTCTACCTTCATAATCGTGGCCCCGTTGGCCTCCATCTCTGAATTTCTTTCTCCGGAATACTGCTCTGGTACCGCGATAACAGACTTCAACCCATATATGTTGGCAAAATGAGATATGGATGCGCCGTAATTGCCGCAAGTGGCAAGGGAAATTGTATCATAGCCAAGATCCTTTGCCCTTATGACATGATGCTTTGATATCCGGTCTTTCTGTGTACCTGTTACGCCAGCCCCTTCGAATTTTATAAAAATCTTTTTTAGCCGGAGGGTTCTTTCCAGATTCTTTGCTCTGAAAAAAGGCGTCTTATCAGGTGGTTCTTCCTCTCCGTCCATCTCTTCCATTGTTTTCACTCAGGCTTAAGCCTGATTGATC
This sequence comes from Thermoplasmata archaeon, assembly GCA_021802365.1. The sequence continues at coordinate 22,286 of JAKAAJ010000012.1, forward strand.
GCTGATAACACTCATTGATATTTAAAGATTGACATAGGAAGATTCA
>JAKAAJ010000065.1 GCA_021802365.1 Thermoplasmata archaeon
CGGCTCTTTGAAATGAATAACTTAGTATAAAACGTTTGGTGAGTATTCATCACAGGGATGAATTCCATGGAAAGGCATTTTACTCCTTGAAGCATGGGAAAAAGTGGAAAATGTTCCAGAGAATGTTGTGCTTGAGGTTTTCAGAGAACTTTTCCCTGGATCGGAGGAAACAGATATCAGAATGTTTTCCAGGGGTTGGAACAGTATTCTTTATTCTATTAATGGGCAGTACATTGTGAAATTTTCCCGCGATGAATATGCATCAGATGATATGAAAAGAGATATAGAAATCACAGGGAAAATAAGGCCATATCTCGAAGGGATCAGAATTCCGGATTACATCTATCATACCTACAGAAATGGACTTCTAGTTGGAATTTATAAAATGATAGAAGGAACGCCACTCATCCAGTCAGATCCACTTTCATATGGAAATGATAGCATTTTCAATTCTCTAAAAAGCACTGAGAGGGAATCACTGGCTTCATCACTCAGCGGAACACTTCGACAGATAAACAGGGTTCCTGTTGAGATCCTATATGAATATGGAAAGGCAGGGCCCCAGAAATGGGCTGACAGATTCAAGAAAACTATAGAGAACTACGAAAAAGTCTGTCTACCATATTTTCCTGAGGATACACGTGAAAAGGTGTCTTCCCTGCTGGAGTATACCATGAAACAGATCCTGTTGGCTTCATTTTCAGAAGTCCCCATTCATGGGGATTTTGGCGGGTGGAATATATTGTATTCAATGGACAGAGGAAAGATTTCCGGAATACTTGACTGGGGAGGAATGGTTTTTGGTGATCCCGCTTATGACATATCTGAACTTCTCGTTTCATTCGGTGAAGATTTTACAGAAAGTGTTGTTCATCTGACCTATAGAAACGATGATGGAATTATGGATAGGGCAAGAATTTATGCTGGCCTTGCTGGCTTTATGGACATCACATACGGGATAAGACTTGGAAGTAACTTCCTCATTAAATCAGGTGTCAAAATATTAATGGATCAGCTTTGATTTCTGTCTTGCTTTTTTAAGTATGTATTATCGGTTCATGTTTTCTCGTCCAGAATTATTGAAGTGCTTCTTAATTTCCTCAATGAAAAATCTTAAGAGTTTGTCATCCATACATGTCTGTCAGTTCGGGGAGCTTCGAAAGAGGCTGAGAGGACCTTAAGGTCGACCCTTGGAACCTGATCCAGGTAATGCTGGCGGAGGGACTGAGATGAGATTGTCATACACACATAATAGATCGAAGATGTTGGATAGCCATTGTGTTTTTCTTTTCCCTGTAGGTGAAGAAGAATGAATGCCGCAAGGAGATCACTTGTTACATCTACATTCAGCGGCATGTTTTTATGGGGAGTTATTGCTTCAATAGCTCCTCTGGGCAAAAGCTGGCCTTTCGTCCCTGATACCGGTATATTCAGGATACTGCTTGTTGTCATTGGGCCTTCCTTCTCACTTTTTGGAAGCTTTCTCATGGGTTACATTTCAGATTCCGTAGGAAGGAGAAAGATTTTCATTGCCACTATAGCTCTGTACTCTGTTGGACTTGCAGTTATATCGCTTTCTTTTTCAGTGTTTTCGCTCCTGTTCGGAATTGCGCTTTCACATTTTGGAGTAGCCGGTGAGGAGATACCCACCATTTCACTCCTTGCCGAGGACAGCACCAGAGAATCCAGAGGATCATTCGTCACCAATGGAATGAATTTCAGCAACATTGGCAGTGCATTCATTGCTGGAGTTTTTCTGTTTATTTCCCTTGGAAATTTTCCGCTTCTTTATCAGCGCCTTGCAATTGGAATAATGGCCATTCTTCTGGTATGCCTAATAATATATTCCAGAATGAGACTCCCTGAATCATTCAGATGGCTTGGAGTAAAAGGCAGAAAGGATGAATCATCGCAGCTGTCAAGGGAACTTGAGATTGAAACTTATGATACGGATGATAACTATGAGAAAAGATCCTTCTCCTTGAGGTATTTTGTACTTGGAAGCATGGCTCTATCACAGTACCTGACATTCGGACTGATGGCGTACATAATTCCATATTACGAGTTCTCATCTGCCACAAAGATTGACTATCTTGTTTTTTTCGGCCTTCTGGGTGCCTCTGTGGCCGGACCATTTGCCGGAAGGCTCATTTCCTCCGGGAGGAGGACATTCACACTCCTGTCATTTGCCGGAGGGCTTTTCTCTGTGATACTTATACTACTTGTTGTGAACTCACTTGGGAATCTCCTGGTGTATGTTCCACTTCTGTTCGTGAATATGGTATTCAGTGAGTTTGCCTGGGCTGCAAGGACAACACTTGAACCTGAGCTTTTCAGAACCGGTACAAGAGGACGTGGAATCGCACTGGTTAGGATCGTGCCCATGATCGCATATCCCATTACTATAGTACTATTTGCAAACTTCAGCCTCGGGCAGGAGATATTCTCGAACATCGTACTGTGGATAATAGGGCTTGCTGGTGCTGTTGTGTGGTTCTTTTATGGATACGAGACAAAACACATGGAGCTTGATCACAATTCTGAATCAAATGGAATTTGAAAAATAAAAAAACAAGAGGGTCTACTGATCCTCTTCCATATTTCTCGCGTAAATTCCCACAATCTCCTTGAACCCGAGTTTTTTATAAAAGTTCAGTGCAATTGGGTTCAACGATGGGAACTCAGCGGCCACAAGACCAACCTTTCTTTTTGCGAATTCGCCCTTCATGTAGTCGAGCATGAGTTTTCCCGCACCTGATCTGCGGTATTCGGGCATTACATAGAAATCCATTATCCTCGCCTCAGTCTTAGGCAGATAGTAAAGCCTTCTGTTGAAGTTAACCCTCATTACTCCAACTACTTTACCAGATATCTCAGCCACAATTTCTGTGCATTTCTCCCCCTCTTCCAGAGAGTTCCTGAGCTGTTCCATTATCTCGGAAGGGGCATCAGGAGATACCTCGAATAGCGGGTCAAATTCTCCATTGAGCTTCTTGAGCCTCAGTATCATATCGGCTACTGACTCAAGGTCCTCTTTCTTCATTTTTCTTATAACAGGTTTATCTCTCAATTTTATTACCTCCTGGAAGTTCTTTTATGAGCTTTTCCTCCATCAGTTTCATGTATACTCTTCTGTTTTCCTCTATCAGGTCATGGGATGTCCTGTAAAAACCTTCTCTGGAATTGGTCTTCCTGGCAAGCCCCATCTCCACAGTCTTTGATGCCACAGCGGCTGCAACCGCGGGATAGAGTTCCCAGTCGTCCATTGTGGGAACTATCTTCTCAGGGTGAGGGTCCTTTACAAAATCTGCTATTTCATAGGAAGCAGCTACCATTATCTTGAAGTTTACGCCCTTAGCCCTTGCATCAAGAACCCCACGGAAAACTCCAGGAAAAACAAGGCTGTTGTTTATCTGATTTGGAAAATCCCCTCTCCCTGTGGCAACAATGCTTGCCCCTGCTTCCTTTGCTTTGGAAGGCCAGATTTCAGGTGTGGGGTTAGCAAGTGCGAAGATTACAGGATCGCTGTTCATTGTTCTGATCCATTCCTGCTTTATGGTGTCGGGTCCAGGTTTAGATGCGGAGATGATAACGTCCGCGCCCTTGAAGGCTTTCTCTGAAGGCCCAGAGATCCTTTCTCCATTGGTTCTCATTGCAAGCTGATACTTCCATGGATTGTTGAGCATCAGTGAATCCATATCCTCCCTTTCCGGATTCAGCACTCCCTTGGAGTCAGCAAGAATGATGTTACCTTCCCTGAATCCCGCTGCGAAAAGCAGATGGGCTGCGGCGATATTTGCCGCACCGGAACCGAGAAGCACAACCCTTGTGTCCTCTATCTTCCTTCCTGTAACCCGGAGAGAGTTTATGAGCCCGGACAGTGTTATGCAGGCTGTCCCAAGCTGATCATCATGCCACGCTGGAATTGTTAGGCTCTTCTGCAGTTCCTCCAGAATGAAAAAACACTTGGGGGATTCAATATCCTCGAGATTATATCCTCCGAAAGAAGGCTCGAGAGCTTTTGCAACACTGATGAATTCCTCCTTTGTTTTGGTCCTTATTGGTATGGGAACTGCATTGACTGCTCCAAGGAAATTGAAAATCAGTGATTTGCCCTCCATGACAGGCATTGCAGCTTCCGGCCCTATGTTTCCAAGTCCCAGTACCCTTGTTCCGTCTGTGAGAATTGCAATGCTGTTCCATCTTCCTGTCATTTCAAATGACAGATCACTGTTCTGGGAAATCCTTCTTGAAACCTCAGCAACTCCCGGTGTATACCATATGGAAAAGTCCGAAAGAGAGTGCACTGGCACCTTTGGCATTATCTGAACCTTTCCCTTGTAATATTCAGAGTACTTAACTGCGTAATTGTTAAATTCCTCTGTCCTAGATGCATCGTCCATCTTATCCCCTAGAAATTTAGACCTTCTCTATAAATCTTTTCTTGAAATACCGATTTTGAATTCGTGAAAAGTCGAAGTTTTAAATAGTACGCCTGGACAGTGGGAACATTTTATTTTAAATTCCCGATGACCGGGAATCATGGAAATAGATAACGTTAAGATCAACTGGAAGCCACTTCTGGAAGTACAGAAGAAATTGTTTCAGGATCTTTACCCGGACATGGATATTGAAAATACATTTTCAGCTCTTGAGAGGCAGCTGAGCAGCAACTTGATCCCATCCAGAATCATAATAAACAGAAACCGTGTAAAAGGATTCGCCTACCTGACTGGCACTGACGCCTCCTCTGGAAGGGCACATGGACTGGTCTGTTTCCCGGAACCTGATTTATTCAATGAGGATGCCCTCTCGAAACTTCTGCAGTGGATCGAGCAGTTATCTTCAAGAAATTCCAGAGAAATTATGCTGGGAAACATTGCCGGTGTTGAGGTACCAGATTCAGTGATGTCGGGAATGGGCTATGAAATTCTTAAAAGACAACGCCTCATGCTAAGCGATACTGGTAAATTCGCGTTGAAACCAAAGTGGGTAGAGAACTCCCCTCTCAGGGAAGCCGGCCTGGAGGAATTGGACTCAGAGAAATACCTGGATTCCCAGTTCAAAGCATACGAATCAACTTCAGATGCCAGATTTCTTCTCCCGGATGATCGGAATGAGAGGATGAAAATGCTAAGGGACATACTTGATGGCTCATATGGTGACCTCATCTATGAAGCATCAAGGATTCTATTAGACGGAGAGAGGATAGCCGGGGCAATACTTGTCTGCAGAGGAAGAGTAAGGAACGATGGGACAAGAATACC
>JAKAAJ010000066.1 GCA_021802365.1 Thermoplasmata archaeon
GAAGTGGCATCCCCTCCACCAGAACTAATTTCTAGAATGGCTGCTTTGAATTTCCGGCTGGAGCGTACATGATCAATAATATTCTGATAGACCCCTGCCATTGATCTGTTTATATTTCCCGTAATTCGAATTCTTGCAATTGCCATTTTCTCATATCGGAAAGAGGGAATAAAACATTAACCGATTCTAGGTACCCAGATATGAGCAGATGCGGTCAAGAATCTGAAGAAATTTTTCCTCATTCAGCCTTCCTGTATTGACATTCCTTGGGCTGGGATGATAAGATGAGAAGATACGGATACTGCCTGATTGGTGCTCATGGCCATGTGAGAATTTCACCTTTTCTCTGATGTAGCCAGATATTCTGAGAGCGTTCACCGTAGCGTCGTGCGCCATTATCCCCAGTGTGAGTATAGCCCGGATATTGGGCATCATTTTAATCTCCCTTATCAGATACCTTGAACAGTTTTCGATCTCATTCCTTTCGGGCCTGTCTCCCGGAGGTACGCATTTCACTGCGGCAGTCACATAGGTGTTTCTGTATTGAAGTCCGTCATCAATATCCGTTGAGGCTGGCATATTTGTGAACCCTTTTTCATGCAGGCACCTGACAAGGAATTCAGCACTCCTGTCTCCCGTGAATACACGGCCAGTTCTGTTTCCACCCCTGGCAGCTGGAGCAAGTCCCACTATAAGCAACTCACCATTTATGTCTCCATATCCTGGAACCGGCTTTGCCCAGAAAGGCTTTGAACCCGGGCGCTCGTACCTTAGAGCGACAGATTTTCTGAATTGACACAATCTTGGACAGAGGCAGCATGCCGTGATCTCTGACCTAAGACTGCCAATATTTTCCAATTCTTCACCTTCACTGCTATCCATTCTGCAAATAAATTGTATCTCATATCAGGGAACATACAATTATTTTGACAATATGCCATATTAAAGCAACTTTATTAGACATAGTTCCATTACTGTTTGGACTGGGGTAAATTAATGATTGAAATACAGGGTGCTACTAAGATTTATTCAAGAAAAGCTCAGCCGGCCCTTTCGAACCTGGACCTTGAGATGAATAATGGAGAGATACTGGGGCTTGTTGGGCTTAACGGTGCAGGAAAGACAACCACAATAAGAATGACCTCGGGCATAATCTTCCCGACTTCAGGAAAGGTAATGGTGGATGGCTTTGATATTGTGAAGCAGAAGGTTAAGGCAGCCAGAAATGTTGGCTGGATCCCGGAATTTCCAAATTTTGAGCCAAATGCAAAACCCCTCCCCCTCATGAAATATTTTGCAGGTTACTATGGCATGAAATCAGAAGAGGCAAACAAGAAGATAATGGACCTGCTGGAAAAGGTCAGCCTCAAACCTTATCTTAACAGGAAACTTAGAAACTATTCACAGGGCATGAAAAAGAGATTCGCAATTGCTGAATCAATTGTAGGGGACCCTCAGAATGTACTTTTCGATGAGACACTTAACGGTCTGGATCCGGAAGGTGTACTTTTTGTTAGAAATCTGATGTTTGAACTTAGAAAACAGGGAAAGGCTATTCTCCTTTCATCCCACATATTGAGTGAGGTGGAGGATGTTGCTGACAGAGTGGCAATCATTGACCATGGCAAACTCATAAAAGTCCTGAAGAGAAATGAGCTGAAAAGCCTTGGTAAGTTGAGAGTCCATCTTCAGATTGAAAACTTCAATGACCAGTGCAAGGCACTTCTTTCAGAATATGGGGAAGTTGAAGTTGATGAGAGTGAAATAGTTCTTAGGGATACTACAATCCAGTATGACCAGGTTTCAGTTATCCCTGAAAAACTTGTTAATTCCGGATACAGGATCAGAAAATTTGATCCAGTAGGGGAAAGTCTTGAAGACTATTTCTTTGAGCTTATTGGGGTGAAGAAGTGAAACCCATCGCATATGAAATCAAAAGAACTCTAACAAGCAAGTTCGTCATAATTCTTATTGTTATAATTGTCGGGCTTGCCTCTCTTATTGCTTATGAATCAGCCAAGTCGGAAGTCCCCACTAGCAGTTCAGTCCAAACCTCCATTTACTTAAATGTGGGATATTATGTGAGCGGCTCCACCCTGCATGTAGTAGGTTTGCCCGTCAATAATCTTGGACAGCCCAGCATAGGAATTGGATCTGCCTCACTTTCTTACGAATATGCTGGTACATATAAAAATATGACCCTAAGCTCCTCTGGCTATGCCAATACAACATTCACCATTACTAATAATTCCAATACTGAATTGAATGCATCATTCTCCTATAGGCTGATTCGAGGATTTTCAAACTCTTATCAGCTAACATATAACCTGAACTTTTCCCGTGGATACTCAGGAATTTCCATGATCCCTGTTACTGACCCATCAAACAGCACCATTACTGGAATGAATCTGTTCTATGTTGGCCAGAACGGAACCTCTGCTCCGTCAATGAGCGTTTTTTATTACAATGGAACATCAGACAAACCAGGACAGGCATTCGTTCTTCCTGCCTATTTTTCTTCCATGAACGTCTCAGGTTTTCATGACATAAATGTATTTCCTGATTTCAATGCCTCAACATACACATATTCAAGTGTCAGAGCTGTGATTGTATCCTCCAAAGCCATCCCTTCATCTTTCGGTGGCTTCTCTTCCCCAATCCTTCCAGATTATGGGAAGAACTTATCGGTTTATGTATCATTTGACAGCTCATATCATCCACTGACGCAGAAAGAAGTGCAGTCATTGATATTCACAGGGGTAACATCCATAATTACATTCCTGCTTGCAATTCTTGCCGTATTTGAGGGCTACCTCACCTACGGAAAAGACAGAACCAGTGGAGTTCTTGAATCGGTCATAAAAAGGCCGGTTTCTAGAGGCGCCCTTATAGGATCAAGATTTACAGCCAATGCTGTTTCCATAGCACTGGCTGTTGTCCTATCTATGCTCTCTGCGAACTTCTTCATCCATTACTACCTGCACCTTTATCTGACAACCTCCTTTGATCTTTATTTCATCTGGAGCTTCGTAGTGGAAGGCCTGGCGTTCCTTGCTCTTGTTTACATGTTCGCACATATTGTCAAATCCCAGGGTGCACTTCTTGGATCTGCAATAGGCTTGTTTGTAGTATTCGGACTGTTCTGGACAACCATCAGTGCAGTTGTGGACGTGGCTTTCCACATTGTGTCAGGTACAAGTGAATACATAACCACAGCGGTTGCATTTGACTATGCCAGCCCAACAGGAATAACATCTCTGTTTCAGATACTTTTCGAAAAGACAGTGGGAGGATTTTTGGGTGGAGGCACGACCATTCATCCTTCAGCCTACGGTGTAACACCAGTGTTCATAGTACTGGCAGGAATACTCTGGATAGCGGTACCATTCGGCATAGCACTCTGGCTTGCAACACACAGGGACTGAAAGCCAGAAAACTACATTTCAACTGCATTTAAAAGATGCGAAAAAAATTATTTTTTCAGTTCATTATCTGTCCATTCAATAAGCTCTTTAAGCTGAAGCCTTGCTGAATCTGTGAGCATCCTTTTTGAAGAGCGCATGCATGATGAACCAATTATTCCCTTTATTACAAATATCTCCTTCTTAACTTCCACTGGGATCTGCTCCATGAAATAGCACAAAGGCAGTGTCTTCATATATGTGTTCAATGCCTCTTCCTTTTTGCCTGAAATGAAATCCTTCCATATCCTAACATGTGTTTCAGGAACTGTCGTAGATGTCATCAGGCCTCTGGCACCTTGCTCAAGTTCCCAGTAAAAGTACCTTCCGTGAGATGCCCCGAGAATTGTCAGCCCCTCCGTATCTTCTTTACGAATCTTTTCAATCTTAATATTTGTTGGTGGATCCTCAATTTTGAGGAACCTGCACTGTTCTGTCTCTCTGTAAATTCTGGAAACCAGCGATGGTGAAAGACTCTGCCGTGAAGGGGATGGGTGATCCAGCATGACTATAGGTATGCTGACGTTTCTGTCAATTTCCTTGAAGAAATTCAGTATCTCATCACTTTCACGTACGCCTTCCGGCGGAGGTATCAGAAGTCCATTTACTCCAAAATTCTCCATCTCTTTTGCTTTCGCAACAGCGTCTTTCAGATTTCTGGCCCAGATGCCTGAAACCACAGGTTTTCCCTTAGAATTATCCAAAGCACACTGCACAATTTTCCTTTGTTCCTCATCAGATAGAAACTGAGACTCCGAAACCTCACCGAGGCACGTGATCCCGTCAGCTCCGCTACTGTGATAGAAGTCTAGAAGATTGCGGAGTGATTCATTATCCAGTTCTCCTGATTCGGAAAAAGGAGTGAGCACTATAGGAAGTATACCGAACAGCATAATGAGTCATTTCAGTTTTCTTTTTGAAATTTTGTTTTGCAGGGTTATGAGATAATTCTGCTGTTAAAGGTAGATATGAATTATATCTGGTTAATCAATAGTAATAATGTGTACTGTTTTGAATTGTCAATTTTTGAAGCAAGGGTAAATCTCAGCAGGCCGTATAGGTAGGTTCAATTTTCAGATATAAATAATTTCTCAATTTTTTTTACATTTGAATTCCGGAAATATTGGACCTAATTGATTTCAAAAAGATTTCAGACCATTAACATTTACGGAACATTAAACGTTGGGTCAGTCCGGATAGAATTTTATCATAGTAAAACCTGAAGTAACATGACCCAGAATAACGCAGAGAACTTCACGACACAAAACATCCACAATATGATAGAAGATATGAGGAAACTTGTTGAGATGGAGTCACCATCCGATCGACCTGACCTTCTGAGAAGCCTTTCATCTGTTATTGCTGAATTGATATGGGAGCGACTTGGTATTAAGGCGGAAGTTATTGAAATAGAGGGTTCTGCCCCTGCAATTTCTGCCAGGAACGGCAGAGGAGGCATCCTGTTTCTCTGCCATTATGACACAGTGCATCCTGCTGGAACAATCAGTGAAATGCCATTTTCAGTTTCAGATGGAATAATCAGGGGCCCTGGAATTTACGACATGAAAGGGGGGATCGTCAAGACCATATGGGCCCTCAAATACATAATGTCCACCTCTGACCCGGGAATTCCTTTTACAATACTCATAACACCTGATGAAGAGGTGGGCAGTGTCAAATCCCTTCCTGTTATAATGAGCGAAGCAAAGAAATCCAGAGTAGCAATGGTAATGGAGCCCAACCTGGATGGAAATATAAAAAAGGCAAGAAAGGGCGTGGCTGACTTCA
>JAKAAJ010000013.1 GCA_021802365.1 Thermoplasmata archaeon
ACGGTGTTACAAAAGAAAAATACTGGGAAGACTATGAAATGTACCAGGAGGCCAAAAAATGGCTGGACCCGGGAGTAAAGATCCTTAATCCTCACGTTGCATACCTCGAATCAAAAATTGTTTGCCCTACACACTGCGGTCTCTGTGTTAAACATAAATCCCACACTGGTCTTGGCAATGTTGTAGTTACAAACCGCTGCGATCTTTCCTGCTGGTATTGCTTCTTCTACGCAAAGGAGAACGAACCAATATATGAGCCAACACAGGATCAGGTCAGAATGATGCTCAGAAGAATGAGGAACGAGAAACCTGTAGGGGCAAATGCAGTTCAGATAACAGGCGGTGAGCCTGCTATAAGGGATGACATAATTGACATAATCAAGATAGCCAGAGAAGAGGGATACGAGCATATCCAGCTGAACACAAACAGTATAAGATCTGCCTTCGATCCGGACTTCCCAAAGAAGATCAGGGAAGCAGGCTCAAATGTCATTTACACAAGTTTCGATGGGCCGACCCCAAGATCCAATCCAAAGAACTTCTGGGAAATACCTGCTGCTCTTGAGAATTACAAGAAAGCGCCTCTCGGTGTCGTTCTGGTTCCAACTGTAATAGGTGGTGTAAATGACCTGTACCTTGGTGACATGATAAGGTTTGGTCTTTCCAACATCGATGTCGTCAGAGCCGTAAACTTCCAGCCTGTAAGTCTTGTAGGCAGAATGCCAGACAGAATGAGGGAGAAGCAGAGAGTTACCATACCTGGCTGTATAAAGAAGATAGAACAGCAGACAGACGGAATGATAGGAAGAGAAGATTTCTTCACTGTTCCATCAACTGCAAAGGTTTCTGACTTCGTAGAGCAACTCAAAGGCAAGGAGATGTACAAGCTTTCCATACACTTCGCCTGCGGAATGGGTACTTACCTGTTCAAGGAGGGTGACAAGGTTACGCCAATAACCAGATTCATTGACGTACCTGGTATGTTCGAGTACATCGGAGAACTCGCTGACGAAATAAAGAACTCAAACTTCAAGAGAATCAGCAAAGCAATAACTGTACCGAAACTTCTGATGAAGATCGGAAAGTTTGTCGACTATGACAAGGCCCCAAAAGACTTCAAACTGAAGGATATGGTATACAATGCTTTCACAGAGGGCGACTACCACGGTCTCAAAGCCTTCCACTACAAGAGCATGTTCATTGGATTCATGCACTTTATGGACCCATACACATACGACGTAGACAGGGTAGAGAGATGCGATATACACTACGCTATGCCTGATGGAAGAGTAGTTCCATTCTGTGCCTTCAACGTTATCCCAGAGCTTTACAGGGACGCTACACAGAGAAAGTATTCCATCCCTGCCAGAACTTACGAGGAGAGAACTGGAAAGGTACTCAAGAAGGATAAATACTTCAGAGATTACACAAAGGAGGACAAGAGGAGAATCATATCCTTCTATGAGCAGAGCATAGGAAGAAAACTCAGAGAAGATGAAATAGGGATTAATCTCGACGAACCAATCCCGGTTATTTCATCAGAAAAGCCTGAGTAATCTTTTTTTCCCTCTTTTTAATATATTTTAAATTGTCATACAAAATTCTTGATCATACTGCTGATGTTCAGATAGCATTTTCCGGATCCGACATTGAAGAACTTCTATCCTCATTTACTGAGGCATGGGCCAATCTAACCTCATTTACCTTAATTAATCCAGTTTACAGAACATATGAAGGTGAGATCAGGTTCACTGATTACACCGACATGCTCTACAGATTCGCTTCGCTGTTTATAGAACAGTTAGAGGGTGAAAATTTCTACTTTAAGAAATTGTTAAACGCCTCCATGCCAACTTCAGGACATCTTTCATTCAAACTTGAGGGTTATATATTTTCAGAAGTGAGTGGATATGCAAACATTCCTAAAGCACCAACATACCACCAGATATGTTTCGATGCAGAGAAAGGATTGGGACAGATTATATTTGATCTTTGAGCGCATGGTTGGAAAAACATAATTAATTCCATTACTATGAAGTGTGAAATGACTTCATTTGTCCCAAACAAGATATTTTTTACAAGGGGTGTAGGCAGAGGTGAAAGCCAGCTTCAGTCTTTTGAAGAGGCTCTTAGAGATGGGGGGATAGCCCCTTTCAATCTTGTAAGCATCAGTTCAATCTTTCCTCCATATGCTGAGGTAGTTACACCGGCAGAAGGCCTAAAACTCTTACATCCCGGCCAGATAATTTTCACAGTTCTGGCAAGGAATTCCTCTAACGAACTTAACAGAATGATGTCCGCTGCCATTGGATACGCACTTCCATCTGACAGGAGCAAGTGGGGATATCTCAGCGAACATCACAGCTATGGAGAAACGGAAAAGGTTGCCGGTTTCTTTGCTGAGAAACTTGCTGCAGAAATGCTTGCAAGTACCATGGGAATGGCCGATAGGCTGGTCTGGGACGGAAAGAAAGAGGAATACGTTTTGCAGGATCGTATACTTACAACCAAGAATATATGCTCCACTGCTGTTGTCATGAAACCCGGTGAATGGACAACAGTAATTTCTGCTGCTGTCCTGATAATGGATGAGTGATCATGGGTCCGGAAATTGAGAAAAAGTGGCAGAAAAGATGGGAACAGGAACGACTTTTCGAACCTGTTGTAGAACCAGACAGGCCTAAGTTTCTCATAACGGTGCCATGGCCATATTCTAATGGTTCTCTCCACGTTGGACATGGGAGAACGTATTCTCTTGCAGATGTTGTAGCGAGATACAGAAGGCTTATGGGATTCAATGTGCTCTTTCCTATGGGATTTCACCAGAGTGGTACCCCTATACTGGCATACTCTGAGAGGCTCAGGCGAGGTGACAAAGAAGCAATAAAACAGTATACAGAATACTTAAGGGAATATGAGAATGAAAATAGGATTGGCCAATATCTTGATCAGTTCCATGAGCCTGAAAATATTGCCCAGTATTTCTCAGACAGGATAGTAAAAGATTTCCGTGGACTGGGTTATTCTATAGACTGGTCAAGGCGATTCACATCAGCAGAACCTTTCTACCAGGAGGTAGTTAAATGGCAGTTCAGGAGGCTTCATGACCTCGGACTGATAAAGCAGGGCAGATATCCAATTCTATACAGCATCGAGGATCAGAATGCAGTTGGAGAGGACGATATCAAGGATGGTGACACAGACAAGGTTTCGATTGAAGAATTCACAGCAGTGATTTTCAGAGGCGCGGAGTTTGGAATAGTTGCATCTTCTCTCAGGCCAGAGACCATTTTTGGTATAACAAACATTTGGATTAACCCCGGTGAGGAATATCATTTAATAGATTATATGGGTGAAAAAATTGCCGTATCAAAAGGGTCTGTCCAGAAATTGATTCTTCAGAATCCAGAAATAAAGGATCTGGGAATAGTTGAAAAAGACAGAATTCTCTATCATGAATTTACTGTGCCTGTCACAGGCAAGAAGGTACCTGTATTTCCTTCTAATTTTGTGGACCCGGAAAACGGGACAGGGGCCGTGTATTCTGTCCCCGGACATTCTGTTTGGGATTATGTCGCTCTGAGGGATCTCGGTTCCAGCATCGAACCAATTAGAATAATTAAATTTCCAGAAGGGAAAGGTCTGACTGTGGAGAACCTTGTTAAACTGAAGAAAATCCATAACCTCTCAGATTCTGATAGCATCAAGGAGGCTACTGCCATTCTCTACAGGGAGGAATTCTATTCCGGAATTATGGATGATAGTAACGCAGAATTTTCCGGTATGTCAGTCCAGGAGGCCAGGGAGAGCATAAAAGAGAGACTGCTTAAAGAATCTGCCTTCATACTTTACGAAACATCCAGAAAAGCTGAAACAAGAGGGGGGTCAAAGGTAGTTGTCGCAGTCCTGCAGGATCAGTGGTTTATTGATTACTCAATCCCATGGCTTAAGGAAAAATCTCACACTCTTGTAAATAACATGCTTTTCGAACCATCTCACTACAGGGATGGTATGCATGACATTATTGACTGGCTGAGGGAACGGCCATGCGCAAGAAGAAGAGGAATAGGCACAAAACTCCCATTTGATGAGAGGTGGACAATAGAATCCCTTTCAGACTCGACTATTTATCCCATCGTTTATACCTGTGCCAGACAGCTTCGTGAGATTCACACTAAACTGGGAAATAAACTTCCTGAAGATATTATTGAGCACATCTTCACTGGAGCATCGCTAAAGAATTCCTATGGGGAAGAGGTTATGGATCTCATTCGCGAAGCCAGAAATTCCAAGGAATACTGGTATGGAGTGGACGTGCGTATGACAACCAGCCCGCACATTACAAATCATCTTGCATTTTATATCATGAATCATGCTGCGCTTTTCACTGAAAAGGACTGGCCAAAGGGGATAGTTATCTCAGGGCTTGTAATTTCTGAAGGTGCAAAAATTTCCAAGAGCAAGGGAAATGCCATATCACTTCTCAAGATAGCAAATAACTATTCCTCTGATCTTTACCGCCTGTTCTCTGCGATTAACTCAGAAACTACTTCAGTACTGGATTGGAATGAGACAGACATAACCACGGTCAGAAAGAAGTACGATAGCTTTGTCTCTCTGGTGGAATCATTCAAAGATCCTGGTGTTACTGAAATGGGTACCGTTGAGAGATGGTTTGTGGTCTCATTCTACAATCATGCAGGCGATTATATCAGAAAGATGGATCGTTATGATATAAGGGGTGCTTACATTTCTGTATTCTACGAGGTCCTCAATGATCTGAAACATGTTGAGGCCAGGGGTGGAAATATCATGGTAGCACTTCGTGAGGTCATAAAGGACTGGCTTGTGCTAATGTCTCCTGTGATTCCCCATACATGCGAGGAGCTATGGGAAAAGGCAGGAAACCATGGTTTTGTAAGCAAGGAACGCTACATCCCTCCAGGAGATGGGATGGATCAATCACCCATTCACAGGGAAAATTACATAGAAAAACTGATATCGGACATAAGGGAAATATCGAAGGCAACTGGAATAAAACCATCGGAAATAAGAATTAACGTGGCTCCGAAAGAGATATTCGAAACGACTGCTGTAATGATGAAAGAGGGGCCATCCAAGGTTCCTGATGACCATAAATATCTGATTCCTGATTTTATGAAAAATAAAAAGAATATTTCACTTGAGATATCCGATGAGATGAATCTAATTTTATCCGAAAAGGAATATCTGGAAAATATCTTTTCATGCAGGATCGATGTAAGAAGTGAGGTCAGCAGATCCAAGAGGGCCAATCCATGGCCCGGAAGGCCATCTATAGAACTTATAGGATAAATCAGAATTTCTCCTAATTTATTTATAAACACTCTCTATTCCCAGTTATGAGCTCTGGTCCTCATCCGGCTAATTCTGAACTGTTAAAGGAATGTGTTGATTTCTCAAGGAAGATTGGCGTGCAACCAGATGTGGTACTTCATGGCGGCGGAAATACCTCTGTAAAGACTGAGGAATATGATCATACTGGAAGGAGCGTTAAGGTATTAAGGGTCAAGGGTTCAGGTTCAGACCTTGCTAAAATAGACGAGTCCGGATTCACAGCACTTCGTATGGATGATCTTCTGGCTGCTCAAAAGATCAGGGAAATGAGCGATGTTGAAATGGCGGATTATCTGAAAAAAAGTATGCTGGACCCATCTCAGCCATCACCTAGTGTTGAGACATTCATGCACGCATTCATTCCATATCGCTTCGTTGTTCATTCTCACGCAGACAACATTCTATCCATAACCAATACGGACCTCACCGATTCCCAGATCACGGATTTATTTCCGGGGACCGTGATAGTGCCTTATTATCAGCCAGGGTTCAAACTGGCCCGTGCATTTATGGATCTAGTTGAGAATCTTCCTCCAAATACCAGAGGAATTATTCTGCGTAAACATGGTTTGTTCACTTTTGGAAACACTGGAAAAGAGAGCTATGAGAAGCACATGGCACTGATAAATGAGGCAGGATCCATACTCAGGAAAAAATGCGGAGATCTCAGCATGAATCCACAATACCCTGTTGCGGATCGTGAAAGCATCATGGCTTCCATACCGCATCTCAGGGGAATTCTTTCAAAAAAGTCAAAAAAAGTTCTGTTAATCGAGACTGGGGAAGAAGCATTGACTATCTCAAGGACGAAAGAGGCTAAAGAATTCTGGAATGCCGGGCCAGCCACACCGGACATGTTGATAAGGACCAAGTATGATTATCTCTACGTATCCTCAATAGAAGATATTGATTCACAGATTGAAAGTTATCTGAATAACTACACCCAGGAATACAAAAAATACATCGGCGAAAAGTATCCCATGCACGATCCATTTCCTCCTATCATTGTAATACAGGGATTTGGCATTATTACAGCAGCCACCACTTGGAAAGAATGCAGAATAATAATGGACCAGTTCATCCATTCCTTCAAGGTGAATCTTGCCTCTTCCAGATTTTCAAAGCATTCATTCATATCAAGGGAAGCATCGTTTGAGATGGA
This sequence comes from Thermoplasmata archaeon, assembly GCA_021802365.1. The sequence goes on from JAKAAJ010000013.1 coordinate 6,539, forward strand.
GTACTGGCCTCTTGAGGAGGCTAAACTGAAGAAATTTGTCCCAAGGCCTCTCCAGGGTAAGATATCAGTTGTGACAGGTGCGGCGAACGGGATCGGATATGTTGCTGCACACATGCTTGCGAGAAATGGCTCAATGGTTTTTGCCATTGACCTCAGCCAGCAGATAGAAGAAAGCGCCTCCCGAATCGAAAAAGAAACAGGATCAAGAGTGGTCGGAATTCGGTGTGACATATCATCAGAGGAAGATGTTAAAAGAGCTTTCCAGAGCATAGTTGACCGGTCAGGCGGAGTTGATATACTCTTCAACAATGCCGGGATACTTAAAAGCGCACCTCTGACCGACATCACTGCTGAGGAATTGGACAGGCATTATCAGGTTAATGCAAGGGGGACGTTCCTGATGACCAGGGAGACATTCAGGCTTATGAAGAATTCAGGCCTTGGCGGGAACATAGTTTTCAATATAACCAAGAACCTTCTTCATCCAGGCCCGGAGATGCTCTCATACGGGTCGACCAAAGCCATGGCTGCGCAGATGTGCCATTATGTGGCCAAAGAGGGAGGGAAATATGGGATCCGGTCTAACATAATCAACCCAGACAAGGTGTTCCGTGGTTCCCTGATATGGGAAGGGGGAGTTCTTGAGTCAAGAGCAAAAGCAAAAGGCCAGACCGTTGAGGAATATAAAACAACAAACCTGCTCAGGAGAGAGGTTCTCCCTGAACATGTTGCAAATGTCCTTCTGGCACTGGTCAATGAGGATATATTCGGTGCAACCACCGATGCTATGATTCCTGTTGACGGTGGAGTTCTATAATACAGACAACCACCTTATCAACATCACATCTGAATCTTTACCCTACTCATGTAAAAGAAAGATTCAGTATATTGATGGTCTTAACTCGAAGAAAATCATAGAAGTGCTGCTATTATCTTTGTAATGCTCGCCTCTATGCCAAAGTACCGCAGATCCTCCCTTGCTGGCGATAGGGCGCCGAAGTTTCTAAGACTCAGCAACCTGCTGTTTCGGACATTCATGAGGAGATCAAAGAGCCTGAGGTATCTGGAATAACTTTGCCTCAGCTGTTCACTGTACTTTTCAAGAATTGTGTCAAGGTCATCGTTTTCCCTGAGTATCTGAAAAAGAATTTCCGCACATTCAAGGCTGGGCACAATGCCCTCACCGGTAATTGGCGATACGGTCCCTATTGATTCACCAACTCCTATAACATTGCCTGAGGAGATGTTATCAAAGAGAGGCTTGAGTCTTATGTTCCGTGACAGGACCCGGCTATGCGGAGTCCCTTCTAGTGATTCCCGTATGGTATCCAGATCATCTGATCCTGCTCCTACATGGCTGAAACTTTTGAGAGGGAATATCCAGTGGTAACCTGATCCAGAGGGGAAGAACCTGAATCGGAATCCTGAATCTCCCGTGGGATCTGAAATGTATTCTATAGTCCTCATTGTGAAATCTTGTTCTACGGGCCCCAGAATGGACCTGCTGACACCAGTGGCATCAATAGTTATGCTGCTGTCTGTCTTTTTCAACTGGGAATGGTGGCGTTTTTTTCCCTCCACAAGATCTGCAAGAAAGGCATTTTTATCAATTGTTGCAAGGCCTGCCGGTGAAAAATGTACAGATTTCCCAGCACTGTTTGTGAATATCACATCATCTGCCACGACCTGAATATATTTCTCGGAATCCAGGGATGCCAGTTCACAGAACCTGAAGAAAAGCCTAGAATTCAGGGCATAACCGCAAGGAACGGGGAAACCATCGGGTCTCGGATCATATCCCTCACATTCTATCCCTTCACTGGAAAGCCTGTTAAGCAGGTACGCACCGGAAACTCCTAGGCCCGCTATCTGTATCAACTCGATGCAATCCATGAAATGTATTTTAAATTCTTGCTGATGACTGGCAGTGTACTATTTCCTCAGGTTCGGATATGAAGGTTATAATTTTTCAGGATTTCAGAGGGGAAATGGCAACAACAGCATAGAAGATGCAATAATCAGTGTTCTTGAGGAAAATTCGCTTGCAGATGGCATTGCATGCGCAGCAAGAACTGACAGGGGAGTATCCGCAACAGGGAATGTGCTTAAAATATCCACCGAAGAATCAGCCCAGAAAGTTGCCGGCATATTGAATTCCCATTGCAGAGGAATATTCTTCACCGGGTATGCAGAAGTGAATGAGGATGCTAACCCCAGGCACTGCCTGAGAAAGACATACAGTTACTTCCTCAGGGGTGAATTTGATCAAGATCTCCTTTCTTCCCAGTTATCGATGTTTGTTGGAACTCATGACTTCCATCAGTTCTGCAGGAGAGATTCAAGAAATCCAGTCCGGACAATAGAGAAGATCCAGGTTCTGAGAACAGGGGAAAAGACAGTGAGAGTAGACTTTACTGCAAAGAGCTTCGTATGGATGCAGATCAGGAATATAGTTGGATTCAGCACTGAAAATGTTTCAAAAGGTCTTTTAACGGATCCATTCAATATCCGGGGTTGGTCCAGGAAACCGGCATCGCCAATACCACTTGTTCTCACTGAAATCTCATATCCGGGCATTGAGTTCCGGAGATTATCCGTTACATCAAAGGAAAGATACTATTCACGAGCTGAAGATGAGCAATGGTCAAGGTACATTGTTCTTGACAGGATAACAGCTGATCTTGGTCGGTCACATAAATATAGCTGAACGTTATGGTCGAGGGATTGAACTACAGAGTGAGATCCACCTCAATAAATTTCAGCCGTGCTGTCTATGGAATGAACTGGTTTAATATAGCCCCTGGCCTGAGTTATATCGCATCCAATTTCGATCTGAGAATAGTCTCGCTTGGAGTTATGACCACCTCTTTTTACATTGGTCTGGCTGTATTTCAGATGGCCGGAGGTATTCTATCATCCAGAATAGGCAATGTGAAGACATCTGTGTTCGGGATTGCCGTACTTGGCCTGTCTGTTATAGGTACTGCCCAGTCTCAGAACCTTCCAGAGCTCATAGCTGCAAGATTTTTTGCCGGACTGGGATCGGCATTCTTCTTCTCTCCTGCTCTGGGTCTTCTACATCAGATAGTTCCAGAATCTAACTATCCTTTTCATGTTGGCCTTTTCAATGGCTCCTTCAATATTGGTGCAGGAATAGGGATAATAGGCTGGAATTTTCTTGATATATATCTGGGATGGCGGACACCACTGGATATTGCCGGGATGATAATGCTAATTCTAGCACTGGAGAATTTCATCGTGCTAAGGGACATTCGCGTGACATCCTCATCCTTTCGGGGAGCAGCCAGGAACGCTGGAAATCTACTAAGGAAAAAGAATATATGGATTCTTCCTGTAATGGCTCTCTCTGGTATTCTATCTGAAACGGTGGTTGGACAGCTCCTTGTCTATTATCTTGAGACCCAGTTAGGTTTTTCATCTCAGAGCGCCAGCATTCTTGACATGCTTTTTCTGTTCATAGGGTTTGCAGGGGGCGTAATAGGAGGATACATATTCGCAAGGAACCGCCATCAGATCGCTCAGTTTGTGGCAGTAATTATTATGTGTTCCGTCCTTGTAATTCTAATTGGCTATTCAAGGAGTTTTACGGAAATTCTGATTGAGGTTGCAGTTCTTGGCATGTTAACTGTAAATACACTTTCTATTCTCTATACATTTTCGGCCAGAAATATAAAAGATCCAGGGATGATATCCTTTTCCCTCTCCTTTGTAAATTTTGTCCAGAACATAATAGGCGCATTCAGCCCAACGATTTTCGGAATATTTGCCAGAGTAATTGGATACAGTGTTTCCTGGTCACTAATTGGCCTGATGGGCCTTGTCGGGGCTGTTTCTTTCATATTCCTTAACAGATCAGCCCTTAATGTTCCCAAGGAAACTGAAATAACAATATCAGAGCCAGATTGAACCATTTATTAGATTGGACATGATCTGAGATGGATCACAGGTGCTGTTCAGAGAAGCTGTAGAAACCTTCAACAGAATGTCCGAAACAAGAAAGAGGACGGAGCTGGTAGACCTTATTGCAGAAATGTTTTCTCGTGCAGACAAAGACTTGCGTGTTCTTGTATACATAACCCAGGGAAAAGTTGGACCAGATTACATGGGGATTGAACTTGGTGTAGCAGACGAAATTATAATATCTGCTCTTTCAAGGGTATCTGGAGCAGACCTGGAACATATACAGTCAGAATATGCAAGGCATGGAGACCTCGGGATAGTGGCAAAATCTCTCATGGGGGCAAAATCTCAGGGTTCTCTATTTATGGAAGAAATTTCTGTCAGCAGCCTTCATGAGAATCTCCTTTCTATTTCAAGGTTGTCGGGACAGGGGAGCGAGGAAAACAGGATCAGGGCAATAATGGGGCTTCTAATCAACAGTACACCTGACGAAGCCCTGTATATCACTAGAATAGTTACAGGGAGGCTCAGGCTTGGAGTCTCGGATGCAACAATCCTTTCAGGTTTGGCGAAGGCATTTGCAGTTGAAGACAAATCAGATGAGATAGAGGAGGCATTCAATTTTCACCCTGACATGGGTGAAATTGCCTCTCAGTTGCAGAAAGGACAGGTCGATTCAGTCCTGAAGATGGGACCAACACCAATGATTCCCGCTAAAGTTATGCTTGCTGAGCGGCTTCCAGAAATCTCTGACATAATTAAAAAGATGGATGGAAACACGGCTTTTGAATACAAATATGACGGAATGAGAACCCAGATTCACCTCTACAAAGGGGAGATCAGGATATTTTCCCGGGGCTCTGAAGAAACAACCAGAAACTTCCCGGATATTATTGCTGCATTCCGGAAGACTTTCACATGCGAAAGCTGCATACTGGATGGTGAGGCAGTTCCATATAACTCTGAGACCGGGGAACTGTATCCATTTCAGATGGCATCATTGAGACGGGGCAGAATTCATGAAATTGAAAAGGTAAGCAAGGATGTCCCACTCGCTGTATTTCTGTTTGATATTCTATACCTCGATGGTAAAGCATTACACAAAAAACCATACAGTGAACGGAGGCAGAAACTGGAGGAGATTTTCACTGAAAATGAGAATTTCAGGCTTGCAAAACGCCTCGTAACCGATTCGGAGAAAGAGGCATCAGAATTCTTCGAGCAGGCCATAAGCGATGGATGTGAGGGACTAGTAGCCAAAAAAGTATCACCAGATTCAGTATACAGAGCTGGAGCCAGAGGCTGGCTGTGGATAAAATTCAAGCGTGATTACCAGTCAGAGTTCAATGACTCACTCGATTTGGTGGTTATCGGAGCGTTTTATGGGCACGGCAGGAGGAGTGGAAAATATGGAGCTCTTCTAATGGCGGTATACAACAAAGAGGAAGACACCTATGAGAGTGTCTGCAAGCTTGGAACAGGGTTCACCGATGATGTTCTTGCTGCCCTGCCTGCAATGTTCTCAGACATAAAAATGGAGAATAAACCCCCAAGAGTTGTCTCAGATATGGAGCCGGATATATGGATATATCCATCTGTTGTAATGGAGGTAATTGCAGCAGAAATAACGCTGAGTCCAGTACACAGATGTGCATTTGGAGTTCTGAGGCAGGATGCAGGTCTGGCCCTAAGGTTCCCGAGATTTACTGGCAAGTTCCGGAACGATAAAAAACCAGAGGATTCTACATCAACCCATGAAATAATAGAGATATACAAAAATCAGAAAAAGAAATCTTGATGGAGGTAAATCCTCCCGCATTAAATATTGTTGAAATTAATCGTAGTTGTCGTTGTCTCTGCCACGGCCGCCCCTGTTGTTGCCGCCGTAGTAGCTCCTTCCTCTGCCGCCGTTTCCGCCGCCAAAGTTTCTGTGATTTCTGAAAGTGTTTTCGTGTTCCTTTTCACTGAGGTCAAAGGACTCGTTCACTTCTGACACCTCCTCATCACTTTCCTTCATGGAGCCGTATTTTCCAACATTCAGTCTCATGTGGCCTCTCACCAGTGAGATGTAGCCATTGTCAATCTGCAGTGTCTTTCCACTTGCAGCCTGATTTGCCTGATCTCCCCACAGTGAAAGAATGATCTTTCCTGTATCGTCTCCGATATAGACCTCGGTAACGGATTTTTCTTCTCCAAACCTGGTCTGTATGGCTCTTGGCTCTCCTACGCTAATTACTTTCCCCAAAACATTTACTCTTCTGGATTCGGGGTTCAAATCCTTAATTTTGGTAATTCCGTCCATTCTATTACTTCCTTGTCTGTATGGAAGACAGCTCTATATTTCCACTCTGTATATAAATAATCTGCATCGAATACCTCCGGCTTAACACTGCCGTAGAGGAGTCATTCAACAATGTTGTCCATTAGCTCAATATACGGTTCTTCTGTGGAAAGAGATATTCGGCTGTTCATTGGAATGAGCATCTGGCTATCCACATTATGCCCGAAAGGAAGGCCATAAACAGATGGTTTCTGCATTTCGTTGATGTACATCTGCACTATGTCCTCAATATATGGCATGGGCTCTTCTGCTTCGGCGATCTGCTTGAAATCTCCAAAGGCAAATCCCGAAAAACTTTCAAGAATTCCTGAAAGTTTCATCACCGAAAAGTATCTGTCCAGGTCCCCTGACGTTATTCCAGTATCCTCAATGAAGAATATTTTACCGGCACTGGAAGGGAGATAATTTGTTCCGATAAGTGAAGAATATACCGAGATGTTTGTGCCAGTAGTTTTACCCTCAACCTTTCCTCTGAAAATATACTTGACCACATTGTCAATGAACTGTGTCAGATCTGTTGAGCTACCTGAAAGAACATCTATGTATTTCTTGAATGTGGCCTTGCTGTACTCTTCAGGGTCTGATGCCGGCATTGGGCCGTGAAACGTCACAAGACCGGAGAGTTTGTTGAATGCCATGTGAAGAGCGGTAATATCACTATAGCCGACGAATATCTTGGGATTCTCTCTGATCCGATCATAATCCAGCATAGGCAGTATATGTATGGATCCATAACCTCCTCTTGCGCAGAATATTGCATTTACGGAATCATCAGTGAATGCATCCATAAGTTCAGCTGCCCTTTCTGCAGTTGGTGCTGCAAGTGAATTTCTCTGGACCAGCTTCCTTATGTTCTTCCCAAGTGATATACGGTAGCCAAGCTTTGTCAGCCTGGTTACACTCCTCGACAGTGCCCTCATATCCGGCGCACTGGCCGGGGCTATTATCCTTATCTCATCACCGGGTTTCAATGACGGAGGCTTTACTGTCTCCTTAATCTCTCTGTAATTCTCCCCTGCGTTTCCGCTGTACATTGAACTCATCTCTGATATCTGGGATATGCTTTGATGCGTTTAAAGCTGACATAACAGTTGCAAGGATGGCAGTCTTCAGGTTTTCGGCATTTTTTTCAGGTTCTGCAGCAAGCCTGAATTCTTCAGTATGGCCTGATATTCCTCTGTAGCCAACCGGCATATCAAGATGCCCTGTTGGTGCAACCCATGATATGTTTGCCTCGTCAGTGCTTCCTGACGGGATATATTCAGATGAATGTATATTGTAAGGGTTTATTCCCATCTTTAGGAGTTCATCACTGATAATTGAATCCAGCTTCATGTTTGGCAGATAATCCCTGTAAAGGGGAGTTATTTTCCTGCAGGTGAGGGTAGCTCCATAGGACTCCGCTATAGACCTGGCACTTTTCTCAACTTTCTCTGCAAAAATTTCAACGAACCCAGATGAGGTGGAACGGATCTCAACCTGCAATACCGCTCTTTCCGGAACCACATTGGTCGCTTTTCCGCCCTCGGTCATAATCATTCCGACAACAAGGTGTTTGTCATTTTTTGCCCAGCCCCTCAGGCTGTTTATTGCCACATAGGATGAAACGGCGGCATCCAGTGCATTAATACCTTGCTCAGGGGAATCTGCTCCGTGTGCTTCTCTCCCTGTAAATACTAATTCCAGGGTCAGATCAGCCAGTGCACCTGAACCCACTCCCCAGCGGTCGTCTGGATGGAATCCGAAGTACATGTCAACTCCTCCAGCATATCCTTTTTCTGCAATTATCGCCTTGCTGCCGGCATACTCACCAATTCCCTCTTCTGAGGGGGTTCCCAGAACAGTAACGGAAACATTATCAGATATTCTTGAAAGCAGGGCTGCACTACCTACTGCCCATGCTGAAATGAGGTTATGCCCACATGAATGTCCGTTTGGAAGCGCATCATATTCTGCAAGAAATCCTATGGAGGGGCCGCCTCTATTTACAGTTGCCCTGAATGCAGTTTTCATACCTGCATAGGGCTTTTCAACAGAGAACCCTTCTTTCTTCAGGAAATCTGAAAGCAACTGTGATGACTTGACCTCATTGCTCCCCAGCTCTGCAAGATTGTAAATTCTGCTGGAAATGTCCAGTATTTCCGGCATTAACTTCTTTATTTCAGCGTCCGCCTCTGGCATGCAAGAGGAATCCGACTGACCGTAATTATTTATCCCTCACTATGCGATATCAAGGTTTATGACTGTATATCGAAGATCTCCAGTCACAGATTTGGCTTATTTCAGAACAGGCCATCCAGAATGTTTACTGTCCATGGCAGGACATTGCGGATAAAACTTGGGCCATGATGGGCAAAGAAGTCCAGTTTTCCCGGAGTCTTGAAGAGATGTCCTTCACGCATGGCAGTGATCCCATCCCAACCCCTTTTCTTCATCATTTCCTTAATCGTATAATCCTCTACAGATTGGTACATTTTCGGTTCGTATATTATCAGTTCAGGATCAAACTCTTTCACAAGTTCAAAATCAGGCTCAATCCACTCCTTCTTCCTGCCCGAGTATGGGGTGATTACGCCAAGTATCTCAAGTGAGTCCGTAATGTATGATTCTGAACCAAAGGTTACCGGTCCACCCAGGTCTATTTCATAGTATCCCCTTATGCGGGTATGTCTCCTGAGGCCAGATATTATTTTTAGAAGCTCAAATTCCATCAGTCTTGCCTCATCTGAGCGGTTTACTACAACTCCGACCTTTGAAACCAGATCAACTATCCCAGCAACGGAGGATGGCAGCTCGAAATTAAAAACAGTAAACTCCTTTTTCAACCTGGAACTGAATTCGCTCTGGAATCCGGAAATTGTCATGATCAGATCTGGTTCAAGTTCTCTCAGAACCTCCATTCTTGCGGAGCCGTAACTTCCAACTTTTCTAATCGCCGAGGTTTCCTTAGGCCTGGCGCAGAATGCAGAAATTCCGACCAGGTTATTACCCAGACCAAGTTCAAATAGGATTTCAGTAATCGAGGGGCTGAAACTGATGATTCTATCTGGATTGTCGGGGACGTAAACTTCATCACCGGTGAAGTCTATCATTTTATCCATGATAGGGTAAACAACAGGAGCCTTAAAATTATGAGGGCTTAGCTCCGTCTGCTGCCATTTTGGCTCTGGATGGAAGCAAAGGAAGGAAGAAAAGGGATGCGACTGCGAATATCATCATAAGATCTATTGACAGCTTTACGTTTGTTATAACTACCAGCCCAGTTATAACAGCTGCACCAACTGCTCCCCCTACTGTCTGACCTATTCCCCAGACAAGTCCGTTGGATTTTCCCAGAACGGATGGTGGAACAATCTGTCCCACGTATCCTAGGAATATAGGAAATCCACTATAGGCACCAAATGCATAACAGAAATAGAAAATTGTTGTTAAAATGTAATTTCCTGTTATTAATATGAACAGCCCGAAGAATATTGTCGATATGACGAACGAAACAATAACTGAGTAGCGGCCACCTTTTAATGAAGTTAGCCTTCCAAACAGAGGTTGTCCAAAAACTGGTGAAATCAGGCCAAGAGTAACTATGTAAGACATTATGGTTTTGCTGCTGAACTCATCGGTAAGATATGTGGGGATAAAAGTTGTGGTACCCATGAGAAAAAGAGATCTGATGAAAACAGCAGCTGTGAGAATATAGAGAACAGTCATGTATTTGCTGGAGGAACCTTCTGGAATTTCCTCACTCTGTTTCTGGCTTTTCTTTCTCTGCTCTTGTGAAGCCCCTCTCCATGTGAACTTCCTGAAGCCGCTCAAGCCGGCAAATATTGCGAATGATGCTATAAGGATATAAGCAGCATATACTATCATTCCTGTGAAATCGCCAAATGTTGCAAGGAGAAACACAATTATTGTGGGTATAAGCGCCCTTCCCAGGCTCCCCATTGAACCATTCAGTCCCATTGCAGGCGGAGCATCTCTTCCATAACTTCTTGAAATTATTGCTGCACCCAGCGGGTGATAGAATGCCTGTCCAATACCAAGAAAGACAGTGGCTAGAGTAAGCAGCGGGGTTAGTTCACTCTTGAATAGGAATGGCAATCCATAAAGGATTACTGAAATTCCAAGAATGAAAATTCCCAGCGCCATCATCACAGAATGATTGTTCTTCCTGTCTGCATATGAAGCCACCGGAGTACTAAGGAATCCGGAAATCAGATTGAATATAATTACCATGGAGCCAAGGAGAAGATAGTTTGCGCCCGGAAATGCCTCGTAATAGGTAATGAGAACTGGATAAAAGTAACTTGTGCTGTCATTGGTGAAATGACCTAAGGATGTAAAAGTGAGATTTAACCGCTTTTCCTGCATGCTACGGGATTATTGCAAATCTCTATTTATTTTCTCTTATCCTTCATGATAAATTGTATTTAAAAAGGTCTTAACAATATATCATAGTTACCCTGCCGTTAATTTCTTTTTAAAATAAAGCATCGATAAGATATTGCCGAAAAATAACCAATGGGACATGTTGCAATTAGAGAGGCAGTTCAATGCCTGAAGCCAGTACTTCCCAGTTTTCAGGTTTCAATTTCTTAACCTTTCCACTTTTCAGATGTACATAGCCCTCCTTAAGGATTTTCTTAATAATGGAAAATGCGACATAGGGTGACCCTGTAGCCCCTGGAGAGTTGTAATTCACCATGTGCATCGAATGATCAGTTCTGAACTCCAGAGCTTCGGGGACAAATCCTCCTGAATCGACAACAGAGCCGCGGATACCCCCCAAACCTCTTTTTCCTATATATGAACTGGAGAGTGATGGAATATATCTCCTCAGTCTGGCTGCCATGGCAAATTTGCTTCTGGAGCTTTCCCATTCTGTTTCTAGCATTCTGATAAATTCAGGGTTAGACAGGAGTTTGATTTTGGAATTCATGTCCCCATTTTTCAGAGATTCCACCAGATTATGCGCATTCACTCCGCTTCCATAATATGCCCTGTCATGAAAAATAAGTGAAGCATTTGGCCCAATCTCTCTTTTACCATTCCAGCGGTTTATGAAATGCGGATCCAGAAAAGGGAAACCTGAATATCTTGGCACAGTGTAAAGGTTGAAAGAAAAGCCGGGTGAATATTCTTCACTTACACGCCAGTAATCGCCTCTGAACAGAAGCAGTCCGTAATTCAGGGCAAGACCCATGGAGTTAGCCAGTTTAAGTGATCCAGTTCCGGTAAGATTAAGGAAAAAGTCTGTTCTGAAAAGTTTAACACCATTTACAGTTCTACAGGTGAAAAGAATACCATCTGAGTCTTCTGCCACAGAGGTAATTGTATGATTTCCAAAGAATTTGACTCCTCCTTTCCTTGAAAGCTCCAGCAACTTTGAAGAAAAAGAACCGTAGTCTACCCCTGTATCCGTTCTGCTGAAGAATCCAGCAACAGCATTGATTTGAGGATACTGCCTTCTCAAATCGCTTCCTTCTAACACTGTGAATTCATCATCTTCCATGCCGTTTGTTTTTGCATATCTTGCATATTTTCTGATTGTCTTTTCCCCACTGGAGTCTGCTGCCACTTCAAGAGTTCCATTCTGGTGCCATGGCAGGGAAAATTCACTGGCAAAATCTTTCCACAGAGGGTATGACCTGGAAGAAGCCTCAGCAAAGAAAGGCTTTCTGGCAGGATCAATGTAAAATGGCCTATGAATAACTCCAGTGTTTCTTGAACTTGCATGCCTGGCCGCAGAATCTTCCCTGTCGAATATTCCTATTCTCAGCCCCTGGAATCGGGACAGAAAGTAGGCTACCGAAGTTCCTAGAATTCCAGCACCCGCTATTGCAATATCCAGTTCTTTATCTGCTGTTTCAGGCATCGTGTTCCCAATTCATGTTTTCGTATTGGTGGGGAATTGATCAGTTATCTTGTGCTTTCAAGCTTTTCCCTGAGTATGGAAGTCACATATCCTTTTGCCTGCTGGAAACTGAGTTTTGGCGGCATGGGTTTCTCGTCAGGATTGACCTTGACAGAGAGTACGGCAGGGCCGTTTACAGACAAGAACTTCTCCATTGTACTGTCAAGGTCTTTGATGTTCTTTACTGAAAAACCTGCTATTCCTATAGTTTCTGCCAGAGCGGCAAAGTCAGGGTTAAGAAGGTCAACACCAAATTCTGGGTATCCCATAACCTCCTCCTCAAATTTAATCATGCCAAGTTTTGAGTTGTTGAAAGCTATGAGCTTTACAGGTCTGTTATATTTCCTTGCAGTAATAAGTTCCATGATTGACATTGCAAAGCTTCCGTCACCGATAAGGGCCACAACATCACCTTTAGTGGCGAATGATGCGCCCACACTTCCCGGGATTCCCACTCCCATACTTCCAAGCCATGGTGACATTAGGAACAGATGGCTCTTCTTCAGTCTGAGGTTTCTGGATGCCCAGACAGTAACATTTCCAGTATCCGCAATTATGGTGTCAGAATCTCTTAAAAATCGGTTCAGTGAAGATGCAACGGCTTCAGGGCGGATTGAATCCCCATCGTCATTTTCAGCTTCTTCCATCTTCTTTACCCAGTCATTTTTTATCTCTGTGAGTTTTTTGAAATACTTGTCCCCCTTTTCACTCACATTTATATTATGGAGGAAGTATTCGACGGTACAGATTGCATATTGGGAAGGTGGTATTCTTTTTCCAATGCTCAAAGGAGCTGAGTCAATCTGTATCACAGGAACTTCTTCAGGAAGGAATTTTACATAAGGGAACGAGGTTCCAAGAAGTATTAGGAGATCGCACTTCTTTACTGCCTCTACTGACGGTCTTGTGCCAAGAAGTCCAAGTCCACCAAGGACCATTTCATTTTCGTCACTTACAATGCCTTTCCCGTTAAGAGCGAAGATAAGGGGTGCACCTATTCGCGAGGCAAAGTTGAGGAGTTCTTCCCCATGCCCTCTGGCTCCGTTTCCAAACATTATTACCGGACTACTGCTTTTTTCAATTAGTTGAGCAATTTTGGAGAGATCCGGGGCATAAACAGGTGGTTCAGGAGGATGAAACCACTCATCGCTTAGAGGGTGAGACTCCATTTTTAGGACATCCACAGGTAGGTCCAGGTGCGCAACCCCTCTTCCAGTCACAGCTTCTCTGAGAGCACGGGATGTTAGAACTCCGGCTGATTCCGCATTCAGTAACCTAGCATTATAAAGAGAAACATTGCTGAAAAGATCCATGGTGTCAACTTCCTGGAAATAATCCGTTCCAATCAGATCCGTCTCTATCTGGCCGGTGAGGGCGATTACAGGAAGGTGGTCCATCTTCGCTTCATAAAGGCCATTGAGAAGGTGTATTGAACCGGGCCCAGAGGTTCCCATACATACAGTAGGGTTTCCTGTAACTTTAGATTCGAAAGCCGCTGCCAGTGCAGCACCCTCCTCATGCCTCACCTGTACAAAATCAATTTTGCCAGATGTTCTTATGGCATCCATGAGTGGATTGAGCGAGTCTCCGGGAATTCCATATATACGCTTTATTCCAGCTTTTGCAAGTCCGTCTATGATAACTTCTGCCGCAGTATAACTCATGATCTATCTAGAGTATCATCATAGTTTAATTTTTTGTTAACTTTTAAATAATTTCAGAGTTCCTCGGATTCTTCCTGTAGCCTCATCCCAAACCTCTTCTCTATATTGATGATCCTGCTTTCGATTGATGACATCCTCATAACTGCATCCAGAATTTCTGAATCAAGGCCCTCTTTGACATGGTTCAGCCTTTCTATCTCAGCCTTCAGTGCCTCTAAGTCGGTTCTTGCTTTTTCTTCGTCCGTGAGCAATGTCAGGAATTTCCTTACGTTATCGGGTGTAAATCTGGAGATTGTTATGTCCAGAGACTGCTGTACATTCTCCTTCAAGGCTTCAATGATTACATTCACAAGATTATCCATGCGATCTGAGGGGATCTCTACCGAATAATTCCCAGGGCGGTTCCGGGCATTATTTCTATCTTCATCGGAAGTGCCTGGAGTTATAACGTTTTCTTTTTCTTCAGGCAAACCAGTCTTGGCATTCAGTTTAGAGCCCGCCTCAAGGACAATGCGGGTTACACTTGTAACAGAAATCCCAGTTTCTTCAGAAATAGCCTTTTTCGATCTGCCTTCTGAATACAGGTCTATGACCTTTTTCCGGGTCTCTGAACTTATTTTGCCAGCCATTGCAATCACATGGCAATTATTATAGTCCATAGCTATACTTAACGCTTATTTATGATGGAACTGTTTTTTTTAATCAGAACTGTTGCCACCATAAGCACCTGTTTCAGTTGAAATGACTTAGAATCCAGTTAAATTTATAATATTTGATGCAGTAAAAGATGCATGCGCATGAGTGACATAAACATGAAGCTTGACAGGAGAATTGTACTTTCTCTGAAACAGGATTCTGAACTTGTCAATTTTTCAAAATCTTCAAAAACTCCTGTGCCGGTTTCAGTATTCAACATAGGGGATCATGTGTTCATGGATTCATTCTTCCCTAAGGATATCACAATGGATCAGCATCTGAAATTGCTGGTGCAGAGAATGGAAATCAAGGAGAGGAGGGAAGCGTACGTAGTAAGAACAAGGATAAACAACGTGGAGAGCCTTAAAATCATCAATGGTCTGTTCAATGTACCGTCTGTGGTCCCAAACAGGATAGATATTGAAAATGGCGCACTTCACTTTTATATGCGATTTCATCACAATTTTCAGGATATGGTTTCAAGTCTATTGGAAAAATACCTACAGAATCCAGATACAACAAAGATTGATTTCCTGGGCCCTTCGGACGGATTAGCTGCAACATATTC
>JAKAAJ010000067.1 GCA_021802365.1 Thermoplasmata archaeon
CCTGAAGATTCTGCAATTTCCCTCAGCTTTTCCGTTCTCCGTATTATATAGCTGTTGGTGATCAGCGCCTCCATACCCAGCCCTTTCATCTCAGATATTTTCAATGTGCCTATGTTAGGATTGATGACAGGGAGTATGTTTGGAGTCTTTATTTTCCCATGCGCTGTGTAAAAAACGGCTGTCTTTGCAAGACCATCTCTTGAGAGTGGTTCAAACATGATGCTTCCTTCAAACCTCTGAGTAGTAATAATTGCCACTTTCCTTCTGGCTTTTATCAAGCCTGCTATCTGTCTTGTTTATTCTTGGCCTCTTTGTAAGGGCATCCCGTCTGAATGTTACTCCCACCTCCTTCAGGAATGCATTCATTCCTGTTCGCATTGTCATTGGCCCCCTGGCATACCCATCCATACCGGGGTTCCCGCTGAATATCATAAGAGAATCTGATATAAGATCAATGAAATAAACGTCGTGATCGACTACCAGAGCACTTGTCCTGTTGTTCTCCATCACTCTCTTTATTATTCTTGAGGCAGACATCCTGTAGGAACTGTCCAGGTGAGCAGATGGCTCATCAAGCAGGTAAAGATCTGCCTTTTTCCCAAGTGTAAGGGCTATCGCAAGCCTCTGCATCTCTCCTCCTGACAGGTCTTTTACCACCTTATCAAATATCTCTTCCAGATCAAGGGGGTGAATGATTTCGTTTTTTATCATCCCGGTATCCATGTCCTGAAGGAATGTCTGATAAAGCAAATCCCTCACAGTCCCTTCAAAATCGCTTGATATGTATTGGGGCTTATAGGACACTGTGACTTTTTGAGTGATCTCCCCGCTTCCGGGATTCAAAACTCCAGCCAGCACCTTAACAAAACTTGACTTCCCAAGGGCATTCTTCCCGAGAACTCCCACAACTTCACCTACTTCTATTCTGCCTTGGTTAACGTTTAGATGGAAATCCCCAAGATCCACACTCAGATCTGACCATTCTGTAAGTACAGCTCCACTTTTTGCCCTTTTGTCGGTCTTCTCGGAGAAATCAATTGAATAGTTCCTGATTCTTGTGTTCTCCTCCCTGAGATATCCCTCCAGGAATGAATTTATTGCCTTGTTTGTAGTCCTCTGCTTGCTAACAATACCATAGGCGCCTGTCTTTCCGTAGACAAGATGTGCCTCGTCAGCAATCCAGTCCATAAGGGCAAGATCATGCTCCACTACCATGACAATCCTGTTTTTCGATATCTCCTGAATGATTCCTGCGACATTTATTCTCTCCGAGATATCCAGATAGGATGACATCTCATCAAAAAGGTACACATCTGCATCCTTTATCAGAGTCAATCCGATAGCAAGTTTCTGCAGTTCCCCGCCTGAACAGCTTGCAACATCCTTGTTAACAGAATTTTTTAGATTGAGCCTTTCCACAATCTCATCAAATCTTCCGGACTGGTCTGATGATTTGAGCAGATTTCCAATGGTTCCTTTTGCTACCCTTGGTATCAGGTCTACGTTCTGATCTTTAAGAACAACTCTGAGGTTTCCTGAATAAAGGCGCTTGAAATAATCACCCATTACAGTTCCCTGGTAGTAATCAATCACACCATCCCTGTCAGATTTTTTCTCAAAGTTTCCAAAATTTGGAACCGTTATGCCGGATAGTATTCGGAGTGTGGTTGATTTGCCAAGCCCATTCTGGCCAAGGAGTGCTACAACCTTTGATGCAGATATCTGAGGTAGGGAATATAGCCTGAAAGAATTCTGGGAATACTGATGAACAAGTTCCCTGTTTAACTCATCAGGTACCGTAATTATCTTTATTGCACCGAAAGGGCATCTGTGCACGCAAATACCGCACCCAATGCAGAGTGGTTCATTTATGACTGCTTGGCTGTCCTGTTCAGGAAATTCTATTGTAGGGGTGCCACTCCTTACAGGCGGGCAAAAGAACTGGCATTCATGATGGCATCGCTTTGGATGGCACTTCTCTCTGTCGAGGATGGCTACGTGCAAAAGACCACCTAGTTAGGCTTCCAGTACTCGTCAGGTATTTCGTCATAAATCTGGAATGATTCGTCCTTTTCCACCTTTCTGGTGGTCTCCTTTATCTTTGAAAGCTGTATTATCTTGCCCACATTGAGAATCCAGTAATGGATTCGCCACTCCCTGCCATCAAAAAGGGTTGTTTCTTCCCTCTCAGTCTGAAGAACCCCTATGTCTTCCATTGTATAGAAGGCATCACGATCCTCTGGCTCCAGCATGTTATCTATAACACGGTCGTTGTAACCAAAAAAATTGATCAGGTGTTCCGCTGCCTCAAAAGCCTCCTCCTGACTCATGCTTCTGTTCTGGAGGCTCAGGCCCTTGCTGATAGCAATAGACAGTTCATCTATATTGGTGAAATTTCTTGGCAAAATGCCATCTTCCTGTTCTTCAGAATTAATCTTAGACATAAGCCTCAGTTATAATTATTGTGGAAATTAGGTAGGCAAAAGACGTTATTAAGTTTAACGTGAACATCAGATTTTAGACATTTTCCGAAAAATATCCTGGCAGGTAACATATTAAAATGTATACAAGTTTACACTCTTAAGCTTTTTTATTGCATCAAACTTCATATCATCTTAAATATCATCACCACCAATGTTGTGAGAATTTTCAGAATGCGGGTTTTCTAATTCATTTGTCATTAACCTTAAAATCTTTTCAAAAAAAGGTTCTAAGTGTTAATTGATTCTAATTTTAACTGAAAGGATTTCTGCCATATTCTGAACTATAGATATTCAAATGCATTATGTGCAAAAAATTACCCTTTGAAATGAATAATCAACAATCATTTTTTCATGTTAAAAATTAATTATATATTCTAAATGACAGCATGTGTGATTAAATTTGGACATACTGATTAAAGGGGAAAGAGACCAGAGTATGAACCCCCATATGGAGGAATTTTTCGAACTTTTTTCTGATTCAATTTTGCCACACTCAGAAATCAAACCAGTGGAAAAATTGTTAATTGGAGATAGGAGAATATTACGTTACCGACTTCACAGGGAGAAAATACTGGAACTTGGAATTGTGGAACACATGAACACCCCGGAACCCATAAAGGAACTATACAGGAATATTTTAAGCCCCTCATATGAACAGAAAAGGAGAATTGAGATAATGGCAATTGCCAATGGTACTCCAGATTCGTTCTATAGTGGATCCAGATTTATGGACAACCTTTCTGGCCTTTCTGAAATACTTGACCAAAAGCCAGACATTATTGATGTAGGTGGAGAAAGTACGAGGCCCGGGAGCCTTGAAGTTCAACCTGCTGAAGAGATTAAAAGGCTGAAACCTCTTATAGAATATATTTCAGGCTCATCTGACATACGCATATCACTTGACACCAGGCATCCTGAGGTAGTTGAAAGATACATATCGGAAATAGACATAATAAACGATATATCTGGATTCAGATCCGGTCGGATGATAGAGATCGCTTCAGAGCACAAACTGGATTGTGTGGTTATGCATATGAAAGGGACCCCTGAGAATATGAATCATCTTACTGACTATTCTGACATATATTATGAAATTTCAGAGTTTCTCCTGGAAAGGACCTATCAGATGCTGGAAAAAAACATTAGTAAAGAAAAAATTATTTTTGATCCCGGGATAGGTTTTTCCAAAACATACTCTCAAAACATCAAGATACTGAAGAATATACAAAGATTTGATTTTGGGCTTAAAACCCTTGTAGGACCTTCCAGGAAGAGTTTCATCGGTAGGATCACCGGTGACACGCCAGAAAAAAGGCTTTCAGGCTCCATAGCCGCTGCAGTGTGGTGTGCTTTGAATGGAGTGAACATAATCAGGACACACGATCCCGGAGAAACCAGAAAAGCTCTAGATGTAATTTCAACCATTCAGGGAGGATGATTGCCTACTGAGAAGCTCTGCATTTAGGACAGACCCCCCTTAATATGTAGCTGCTGTCTGTTACATTGTAACCAGCATCAGAGGCAGATTTAATGATGGAGTGTGGCTCTATTTCCAGGTCTGTTATTTCCCCACATACATCACACATGAAATTTGCATGAGAACCGGTATTTGTTTCAAACCATGTTGCCCCTTTGAGCTCAAAGGATTTGAGTATTGAAGATTTCTGAAGTGTCCTGAGTATGTTATATACAGTAGCCATGGTGATTGTGGGTTCAATTCTATGAACCTCTGAGTATACATCTTCTGCCCTGAAGTGACCTGGAGTCCTGGACATTATGTATTCAATGACCCTCAATCTCTGAGGAGTTACCTTGAATCCTGAGGATCTCAGGGTTTGTACGTAGTCCATAAACTCCACATATAATTGCAATAAACTAATTAACTTTTGTAGTTGAATTCAACGGGCGGGATTAATTGCATAAAACATTGAGACCGAATATCAATAAAACAGATTTTCCTATAATTTAACGTGCTATTATCTTTACAGGATATGTTTTCATATACAGTTCTTGGATACAAGAGAGATATAGTGAAAGTTTTCGGTATTACGGCACCGTCTACCGGTTCTGGGAAAACCACCATTACCATGGCATTTCTCTCCTTGCTTAAAAATTCAGTTTCATGTAAAATTGGTCCAGATTATATTGATCCTGGCCTGGAAACCGCTGTCAGCGGAACCAGGAGCTACAACATCGACCGGTGGATAGAGGGAAGAGCATATGAAAGAACTCTCAGCATTCTGGCCTCAAGTTATGATTATGCTGTAGTCGAGGGAGTTATGGGGCTTTATGATTCAGGTTCACCCATAGACCTGAGCACTAACTTCTATTTCCGTAAATTCAGGATACCTTACATCCTGGTTATTGACTGCAGCAAGACTGCAGAATCAACATATTACATAGCAAAGGGCTTCCTTGGAAAACACTGCATTGGTGTGGTATTGAACAACTATGGATCCGAAAAACACCTTCATATGGTCAGAGATGAGTTTGTGAAGCATGGAATCAGAATAATTGGGGCAGTACCCAGAGACCAGGAAGTAGGTATTGAAAGCCGCCACCTTGGTCTTCATACAGGCCTTGAAACACCTGACGTGAAGAAGAAAGCACAGCAGGTTTCAAAGCATCTGGATTTATCATTTATTGAAGAGTTGCCAGAAATCCATAACAATGATGT
>JAKAAJ010000014.1 GCA_021802365.1 Thermoplasmata archaeon
AATCTATTGTGCGCGACAAAATGCGAATTATTCCATGCGCAGCGTACCTTTCCGGATCCCATGCAAAGCATTACGGTGCCGAGGGAATCTTTATAGGGGTCCCAATAAAGATTGGTTCCAATGGTGTCGAGCAGATAATGGACATAGACTTCAACAGCGAGGAGCTGGAACTCTGGAAGAAGACTGTTGCTTCCGTTAAGGAAAACTGCAGAAAGGTTGACGATTTTCTGTCAAAGTAAATTATTCCCTTCCATTATTTTTTGTAAAATTCAGGGTATTTTGAGTATTTTATTGGATCATGCACTCCTGCTTCCATAAAACCACGAAGGCGCAGCTGGCATGAATCACACATGCCGCATGCCTCATCCCCTCCCTCATAGCATGACCATGTAAGTTCGTAAGGGACATTCAACTTAATTCCCATGTTTATTATTTCAGATTTCCTTAGATACTGCAGAGGGACTTCTATTCTTATCCTATCTTTTCCATCTGAACCTGTTCCTATATTGATGGACTGCTCCATTGAATTGAAAAACTCAGGCCTGCAATCGGGATAACCAGAATAGTCAAGGGCATTTGCGCCAATGAAAATAGTACTCGCTTCTATGGTCTGGCAGAGGCCGGCTGCGATAGAGATCATTATGATATTCCTTGCGGGGACATATGTATTGGGTATTCTGCTCTCTATATCCGCAAGCCTCCTGTGTTCAACATTTCCATAACCTGTAAGGGAGCTCTCTATAAGGTCGGATAGGTTGATCTTAGCCTCCTTCAGATCAATCCCGTATCTTGATGCTATATCTCTTGCTGAATTGTTCTCCCTGGAATGGCGCTGCCCATAGTTGAAGGTCAGGGCGGTCAACTGAAATCCCCTTTTAATGGCATAGGCAAGAACCGTTGCGGAATCGAGTCCCCCTGATAAGAGAATAACTCCTTTCTCTTTCATTTTAAGTTCACTTGGAAGGACGATCCCTGAGATGGCCCCTCAAAGACCGTGAGCGAGAGTGTTTTCAGGTTTTCATAAACATTCAGTTCATTCTTCAACTGGGAGGCGATCAAAGAGGCCAGGTTCTCACTTGAAGATATGTCCGCATCTATGAAACAGACATCATCCTTGAAGAAACTCATCTTCTTTCCACTGTATTCAACTATCACCTGATCAGACTTCACTTCCACAACTGAACGGGTCTTGCGCGTTGGGATAAGAACTCTGTGGTCATATGGCTCCAGAATATTCCTGACGATCTTCTTGACATCACCGTAATCTACAAGTATTCCGTCTTTTACGTCACCCTCCAACTCTATTGAGACTGCATAGTCATGGCCATGAAGCCTTGAGCATTTTCCGAGTTCTGGGATAAAGTGAGCGGAGGAGAATCTCAAATTATTTCCCCAGCCGTCTATAGTCATCTTCATATGGGCACTTTATTGTAAGAATCGATTTAACACTTCTTTTTTAAAAACCTGAATCAATATTCATTCATGATGAACTCAAAAAAGAGTAATACTGTTGAAAAGTTCAGCGAAAAAACTTAAAGAACGATACAATCCCTCACAAAGGGGCGGGTGGCCTAGTCAGGATATGGCAGCAGCCTCCTAAGCTGCAGGTCGGGGGTCCGAATCCCTCCCCGCCCGTTTTATAGAATCTGTGGCAAATGCAGGGTATTCTTGGTTTTGGATTCATTATACGTCCTATTTTGTTAGGAAAAGATTGATGCGAAATTGACTTAAAGAGATTGGGACCTCTTTAATTAAGAGCTTTGTGGGATGCTTCACTGTTCCATTCTTGGGGCTAGAAGAAAATTTCCTGAAATGGATTCTGATTCTTTGGACTGGCCAAATTTGAATTCAATGGTTAGCGGATAGTCATCCTTAAAGCTCAATTTTATATCCTCAGCACTTGATAGTGATTTAACGAGCTTAAGAAGGTATTCAAGCGGATATGAGCTCTTTATTGTCTGTGAGCATTTAATCTCCTTCAGCATATCTTTTGGAAGGATCATTTCTGATTCCTCTGAATCTGACACGGATCTAGCACGCAGTTCCTGGCCATTGAGTGTAAGCCTTATGGAGTCTGATACATCTTCAGCTGCCTTCAATCCACGCTCCAGGTTGCCCTTCGATACTACAACATAACTCTCTGAGTTTATCTGCGGAACCCTGGGAGTGGTAACAGAATTGTTGTCAAGAAGTGAAATGCTCTTTACAATGGTGCTTATCTCGAATCTCAGCTTCCCTCCGTCCCTGCTCATTGTAACAAGATCATTTGGAGATGCCAGCTTTATCACTGATTTCACCCTCTCAACATCTATTGCCAGCTCTTCCTCCCCATCAGTCGTGTATTCTACAAAAGCCCCCCGGGGGATTTCCATTGAAACCATTGCAACATGCGCAGGGTCTACAGCCTTGACGGAGAGGCCCTCAGGGGTCACCTTGAACTTGGCCTCAGTAACAACTGTGTTAAGCAGATCCGCTATTTCCTTGAGGTTCTTTAATGAAATTGTCATTTTCAGCATTGTCATTCACATCTACAAAGTCTTATGGAAGCGAATCATCTAAATTGTAATTAATCCTTTTCTTTCCTCAGGAACGATTTTTAGATAATGTGTTTTGAAGGACATTTGCTATTAAATGGTGAGAATTCAGGTGCCCGAGAAATATGCATTTAAAAGTTAAAAACGCAATTCTGAAAAGTTCCTGATCGCCCGGTACTTTCCATTCGGTGGATTTTCCATACCTGGCCTTACAGACAGATAAGTCATAAACCCAGAGGCATCGGCTGCCTGAAGTTCAATCACACTATCAGATACAAAAACAATTCTCGATGGATCTACACCTATGAGCCCAGAGATCCTCTCATAACTATCTGGTTCATTTTTAGGCCCAACATTAGTATCAAAATAGGAAAAAATGTATCTCGTGAGGTCTCCATACTGGGTTGTGGAGAATATTGCCTTCTGTGCAGGGACGCTTCCAGATGAGTATATGCTGACTACTATTCCAGAATCGTGCCATCTTTTTATTGCCGGAGGGACATCCGGGTAAACCTCACCCTTCAGCTCCCCACTTGCATAACCCGAATTCCATATCATCGCCTCAAGCTCCTTAAAGGCAGTAAATTTGCTGTCCGAATCTATGAGGGAAATAATGAGATCAGTGATCTCTTTCCTGCCCGTATTTTTATCATGGGGGCTTACCTGACTGTAATTTCCAATTATTTTGCTCAAGCATTTCTGGACTTCAACATCCTCAGAATGGGCATCCAGAAACTCATTTAGATGCTCCTTCGCAAACGGAAATAGTTTCCTGTAAACAAAATCCTTGGGTGTAGTGGTCCCTTCTATATCCAGTAACACTGCCTTTGGCTGCATCATTAAACTGTTCACCGCTTACCTACTTTGGTGAAATGTAGGCTGGTCCCATACAGACAGGCTGATACCTGCTATCCAATCTGCTTCCTGAATAGTAGGGAGTCCAGCCAGACATATTCTGAAACAGCCTGATCGCACGGATCTTCTTTTCGCCGCACAGATTGAACCAGTGCAGAGTATTTTTTGGAATTCTTATAAGGTCCCCCTTGCTTACCTCAATTACTGTAACATCACCATTCTTGGGGTGGACATGAAACAGCCCTCTCCCTTCAAGAGTGAACCTGACCTCATCCTCATCATGCCAGTGTTCACTGCTGAACTTCGCAAGCATTCCATCAAGATTTGGAGTATCTGGTTTCATATCTATAACATCAGCAGTGTTGTAACCTCCTCTCTTTTTCAGGTCTTCAATTTCCTTACTGTACGCTCTGAGGATTTCATCCTGAGAAGAGGTCTCTCCGAGTTCAATCATAGACTCCCAGTGGTTGTATTCAATTCCAATTTCAGCAAGGTATTTTGCAGCCTCATCCCTGTCCGTAATCACGCGGCCCTTGTCAGGTATATTCACTACTACCATACAAAACCCTCAACACCATTATGCTCTTAAGTTATTTATCTTTGAAGCTGAGCAATCTACCCTCAGATTCCAGAAGATACTCCAGGGCTTCCAGGTGCCTCAATGCTTCATTTAAATCTCTACCCCATGTATAAAGGCCATGCTTTCTAAGAATGAACCCATGAATCCCTGGCTTCTCAGTCAGAATATCATCAAGCTTAATTGACACTTTTTTCATATCCTGGTTATTTTCAATGATTGGAAGGAATTCTTCATGCTCATGTGTCTTAACACCGTTCAGTGCCTTTAGCATCTCATAACCACTCAGATAGATGCCTTCGGATTCTGAGAAATATGATGAAATTACGTTTGACCATACCGAATGTGTGTGAAGAACTGCTCCTGCTTTTGCCGAAGCCTCAAGTTTAAGGTGTAGAAGGGTCTCACTGCTCGGTTTCCCCTTTCCTTTAATGACATTCATCTCACTGTCAATTGCGATTATATTGTCAGTTTTCAGATTGCCCTTGAAAGTTCCACTCTCTGTTATGGCGACAACTGTCGGGTCTGTAGAGATTAACGAGCTAAGGTTTCCGCTTGTGGCATAAAGCCAGCCCCTGTTATAGAGATATTTTCCTATTTCTATGATCTCGTGGGTGCTGGCGTTAAATGCAGACTCAAGTTCACTGGACCATTTTGCAGGCATTTAATGGCGTATGATAACACACAATAAAAATGAAATCCTTCTCAAAATTATAGATTTAGAAGTATAGGATATTGAAATCAGACAGTCATGCAGGTTTAGAATCTTTTGCATGCAAACTGGCTGTTCTTGAAATTGACACCTCAACGGACCAGATGATAAGGGCTAAGGCCTCTATGAACTCATAGAATCCAAGGGCAAGTGGGCTACTCACTGCTTTGAATACTTCAAGGATTCCTACAATTATGAATCCAAGTCCGATTATTGAAAGTGCTATTCCCATGGGCGCTTCATATATGCGCTTTTCAGTTGGGGAAAGGGAAAACATGATTATTCCTGATGGAAACAGAATGAAGTATATGAGCGCAAAAACAAGGTGTATGGTGCCGAAATGTTCATTGAATACCCCTACCAGTGCAAGACTGATTCCAGCTATCAGGAGAATGCCGCTGATGTAAGATTTCAGATTGAAGTATCTGTGGAGCGCGTACATAAAAATAATATTCAAAATCCCTTCTATAATGAGCGCAGAATTGAAAAGGTATCCATAAGAATGCACACCCAGATCAGATAACGCACTCTTATACCAGCTGAACCATGGTGAGATTTCAATGTCAGAGACAAGAAGAATAAGGGCAATAACTGGCCCTATGGCTCCTGTGAGAGTTGCCAGCTGGGATAAGGATCTATTGGTGGTATGGGGGCCTTCGTTTGAGTTCTCATTCATTATAGAAGATTAGGAGTATCTGCTTAAAAGTGTTCGCTGTCAAAAAATATCCATGTCAGAACATATCATATAAAGTTAATCTAATCCCTTGTAATACCTACCTGTCCCACTGGGACAGAAGGTAGAAAATATGTCAGAGAACTTGGATCCTTTTGAAATCGCTCTAAAGCAGCTGAACAAGGCCGCTGAAGTGATGCAACTGGACAAACAGGCTCTGGAATTGCTGAGCAGTCCAATGAACATTTTTCAGTTCAGCATTCCAGTTAAAATGGATGATGGGAAAACAAAGGTATTTCAAGGCTTCAGAGTAAGATACAACAATGCCAGAGGGCCAGCAAAGGGAGGAATCAGATTCCACCCAGATGAAACTCTCTCCACTGTCAAGGCTCTTTCAGCGTGGATGACCTGGAAGACAGCTATAACGAACCTTCCACTTGGAGGCGGAAAAGGTGGAGTAATTTGCGATCCTAAAAAGATGAGCCAGGCTGAACTGGAAAGACTCAGCAGAGGATATGTAAGGGCAGCCTACGATTTTATAGGCCCGGAAATAGATGTCCCAGCTCCTGATGTTTACACAACACCCCAGATAATGGCCTGGATGATGGATGAATATGAGAAAATTGCTCGCCACTCAGCTCCCGGTGTTATCACAGGCAAACCACTTGAAAACGGAGGTTCCCTTGGAAGAGGTGACGCAACTGCAAGAGGCGGAATGTACGTTCTAGAGGAAGCGGCTAAGAGCATAGCACTTGACCTTTCAAAAGTCAAAGTTGCAATTCAGGGATTTGGAAATGCTGGGCAGTACGCAATGAAACTCGTTGCAGAGATGTTCAAGTCAAAGGTAGTTGCCATATCAGATACAAAAGGTGGAATATACCTTGAATCCGGGCTTGATTATGATAAGGTTATGGAGCACAAGAAAAAAACCGGTTCCGTTGCAAACTTCCCAGGCTCCAAGAACATATCCAACGAGGAGTTGCTGGAGCTTCCAGTGGAGGTGCTGATACCCGCCGCTATTGAAAACCAGATAAGAGCTGACAATGCCTCCAAAATCAAGGCCAAGATCATTCTTGAACTGGCTAACGGACCCACCACTCCTGAAGCCGATGAGATTCTGTTCAAAAACAAGGTAATGGTTCTTCCAGACTTCCTTGCGAACTCCGGAGGAGTAACTGTGTCCTACTTTGAATGGGTTCAGAACCAGGGAGGATATTATTGGACTGAGCAGGAGGTCTACGACAGGCTGAGACTCAAAATGAACCAGGCCACACATGACGTTCTTTTCACTGCTAAATCAAACAACGTTGACAACAGAACAGCAGCCTACATGGTATCAGTAAAGAGAGTCGCAGACGCAATGAAGCTGAGAGGTTGGTACTGACCAACCAAAACATTTTACATAACCTTTTTATCTATGGAAACTGGGCGGGTGTAGTGTAGGGGTTATCACATGGGCTTCCCAAGCCTATGACCCGGGTTCAAATCCCGGCACCCGCAATTTTTTTAAGTCTGTAGGATAGATTATTTCCGTGAATCTACAACTGACTGTCAAAATAATCTATCAATGCCTTGCCCGGAATTTAGGAAAATAGTTTTTTGAAACCCTTGAAACCTTAAGGCATTTTAACACTACTGATTAAAAAAATAGGTAAGTGATAGAAAGGTTCCATCTATCTCAATTCATTAATCTGTTTGTAAGCATCATCGGGAATTCTGATATTAAGGGCTTCAACGTTTGATTCAAGATGTTGCTCATCTGTGGCCCCAAGTATGGGTATTATGCTAATCCCAAACTCCTCCTGTTTTCTGAGAAGCCAGGCAAGTGCAAGCTGAGATGGAGTAATCTGCAATTCCTTGGAAATCTCTGAAATCCTCTTCACCTGAGTGAGGCTTTTCTCTATCTTCCTTCTGAAGCCTTCCGTATATCCAGCCCTGCTGCCTGATGGAACGCCAGTGAGGTACTTTCCAGTAAGGAGCCCTTCAGCCAGAGGAACATATGCAAGAAGTGCCATATTGTTATCTCTGGCAATCCTGATTTTATCTTTCTCAACATCTCTGTCCAGAATGTTGTATGACTCCTGCATTGAAACGAATGGTTCCCAACCATGTTCCCTGGTTATGTCAATCATCTGAACAGTCGAATCAGGTGGGTGATTGCTTGTCCCAAGGTAATGCACCATTCCATGATGAACCAGATCGTTCAAAATGCTCATTGTTTCCGCAGGAGGAGTATTAGGGTCCTGCCAGTGGATCTGATACAGATCAATATAATGCAGCTCCAACCTGGACAGGCTCTGCTTTATTTGCCATGAAATATGTTTCCTTGAAAGCCCTCCTCCGTTGGGAAACAAAGCAACTTCAGCACGAACCTTTGTAGCAACAACATAGGATTCCCTCTCTCCTCCTTTTAAATATTGCCCCAGGATTCTTTCGGCATTACCTGAGTGCTCAGGATGAAGGTGTGTCTCGCTTATTGTCCCATGGTAGGTATTGGCAGTATCGAAAAAGTTGATTCCAAGATCAACGGCCTTCTTGAAGATTTTATCGGACTTCTCCTTATCAACGTAGAATATACCACTATCGTCCTTCTTACTGGAAGGAGGAAGGTGCCATGTCCCAAGTGCGAACTGTGAAACCTGCATTCCTCCTAAGTATCTATATTTCATCAATTAATATGGAACTATAAGTTATAAACATTTAACATTGGCCTTGCTTCTTCAATATTTTCCCGGAGCTCATAGCAGTGCAAGGTGTTACAACTAAACAAATGAAAAAGATCTCAGAATACAATTGAAAACAGTGGATATCACCGCTGGGGTTAGATCTTAGGTATACCTATGAGAATCAGGTTATACCTCTCCTCTTCTTCATCCTTTTCTTTCACTTTTTTGTCATCCTTATAGAAATCATCAAACGTTTCCCTGATCCTGTTAACCATATATTCGTAAGATTTCCTAGAGAGCCATGAGTTTGTAAAGAGAATCTGATCAAAGAACTGAGAATCGAAATCTCTTCGAACCTCGTCATTGCTCTTCATCTCAATCTTCCTGGCAATGATCTTCAGTCTAAGGATTTCACTGTTTATTCCAGATATGAGGTATTCCCGAAGTTCATCAGGAGATTTCTTGGTCATTAGATCCATCTGCTGCTTTTCAGAAAAATCATCAAGCAGTTTCGTGTTTGGATAATAATACTTTTCAACGTAGTTTTTTTTGACCACAACTTCTGGCTCTTTTAGAATTCCATCTTCAACCATCTCCTTCAGGTTCTGATACATATTGGACCTGGAGGTACCTATTATCTTTGCCATCTGAGTGGCTGTCATTTTCCCATCCTGAAGCAATATTATGAGAATAGAAAGTTTGGATTGATTGCGGAATGACTCTATAAGCCTTTTCTTTCCGTACTCTGTATCTTCATTCATAAAGCAGAAATATATATATCACTAATAAGATTACGTATAAGTAATTTTTATATGTATAATGAAGAAGGACAGGTAAAAGATACAAAGATAGGGTTCAGCAACAGATTTTATATGCTCGTAGCTTCCGGTTCAGTCTCAAGAGCGGGGACAACCGCATTTTCAGTCTATATACTGTGGATTACACTAGCAATTACTGGGTCGGCCCTACTGGCGGGCCTTGCAGATGGATTTTACACTTTTCCACTCATTTTCAGTTTCTACTTCGGTGCACTTATAGACCGTAAGGTAAGGAAAAAGGGAATCATGGCCGGGGCTGGCCTGATGAGGGTAGGGGCCATCATGCTTGTACTGGCTGCAATTCTTATACATGAATTTTTACTTGTAATTCTGCTGATCTATTCAGGAGTAATAATTACAGGAATTATGTCAGATATACAGAATTCCATCAGATCGGCTTGGATCAAGGCATTTCTCAAAGAGGAGCAGTATCAGAGAGGTACATCATTCTTAAATGCTTTAACCTCAATTGCAGAGGGAATAGGTTTTGCTGTATCTGGAATAATGATTTACTTTGGATATATTGAGGCGGTAATCCTCCTTTCCTTAATATCGGTCATATCTCTAATACCTGTGGTCCTGATAAAGGAGGATAGCATCGCAGCCTCAGATTCAGTAAAATGGAATGTCAGAAAAGACATGCTTGAGGCAGTTAGTTTCATCAGAAAGAGCAGGAGCCTATTGCAGCTCATAATCCTCATGATTTTCGCCAACTTTGTAATAGCAATGATCGGCATTGGCTTCACTTTCACGGTAGAAAAGGTACTTGATGTATCTGCCTTTTACCTGAGCCTTATTTTCGTTGCTCTTTTCATAGGGATTGCCTCAGGTTCCATACCGGGAGGATCCATAAGAGGGACTCTTGGGCCAGTAGTTTCATCCTTACTGGGTGTAATTGGTGCGATTTTTATCATTGTGTCATATGTTGATAATGCACTTATCCTGGCCTCACTGGTATTTGGAATCGGCTTTTCAATAGGCATAATCAATTCTACAGTGCAGACGGTTCTTATAAGGAAGGTGCCTGTTACAATGATGGCCAGAATAATGGGTGCATTCAACACATTCGCACTGTCAGCCACATTTCTTTCTGGAACAATCGCAGGAGCCATAATAGAATTTTTCACAATAAGGTCACTGTTTCTGATTATCGGGATTGCTTCGATTGTTGTTGCAGCCATGGTAATATTCATGAAAGATTTTTCAAGGGAGCGGATTGAGCATGTGACAGAGAATGCTTAGAAAGTAGAAAATTGAATATTTGTTCTTTTAATTTTCTTATCTGAGTTAACAAGAATTCATGGCGATTCACCCATATCAGTAAACTTTACAGGGCCAGCGCGAAAACTAGTCCAGAAGTAACGCAATTTAGCAGCAAAGCTGCAATTCCTCCATCAAATTGATGGGCTTGGAATGATGGTAATATGTGTATGGCGCCGATCATGAAAAAAAAATTATGTTAGATGATGATCCGATTTCATGAAACTGGCAGGGATGGATGGCAAACAATGGACCAGAATAA
This sequence comes from Thermoplasmata archaeon, assembly GCA_021802365.1. The sequence goes on from JAKAAJ010000014.1 coordinate 10,358, forward strand.
TAGCTGCGTGGTCAGGCTGGTTGATGGATGGCTATGTATCCATTTCCTACGCGATTGTCGCGGCAACCATCGCACCAATTATATTTGGCCCCACAAAGTATGCTCTGGTCGCAACTTTCCTTGGATTTGCTGTTACTTCCCTATCCCGTGTTTTAGGTTCGCTGTTCTTTGGGAATTTCCTTGGTGACAGGCTGGGCAGAAGAAAAATGCTCACAGTCACTGTATTTGGGTTTTCAATATTTGGTTTCAGCATTGGTTTTGTTCCAACGTTTTCCCAGGTTGGATTGCTGGCACCGGTTATAATGTACCTTCTTCTATTCTTCGTGGGGTTCTTTGCAGGCGCGGAATATGGGGGTGGAGCCGCTCTCGCATCAGAAAGTGCTCCTCCTTCAAAAAGGAATTTTGTTGGTGCGTTTGTTCAGAGCGGATACGGTGTGGGCTATTTCATTGTCTCGCTGGTTTACAGCCTGATGAGTCTGCACTTTGGACAGAGCCTTTTCAATTCAACTGACTGGAGGTATCTGTTCTTCAGCGCAATAATTCCCGGAATGATATCTCTTGCTACACGTTTTGGTTCTCTTGATTCTTCTGTATTTACGGAGATGTCTGAGAAAAAGCAAATCTCTAAGCACCCGATCCTGGATCTCTTCAGGGAGTCTCCAAGGGCACTCGTTTTTGCAATATTCATAACTGCAGGAATTCTATACATTAACTCTGGAACCCTATCTTATTATCCTACTGTAATGCACGACTACCTTGATTTAAATGATTCGTCAATAGGTTATTTCATTGCACTCATTAACCTCATTTCCCTTTTTGGAGTGTGGATAGGAGGTTTCATTTCCCTCAAGTTTCAGGCTAGAAAATTGTCCATGTTTTTCTATTCACTTATCTTTACAATATTCTTCTATCCTCTTCTGCTGCTGGGATATTCTCACAATGGTACATATATAATAATAGGATTTGGTTTCCAGTCTTTCCTTGAAGCCATAATTTTCGCCTCACTGCCTACTTTTCTTGCCGAGACATTCAGCAAGAAATACAGGTCAACTGCCGTGGGTTTTTCCTATAATATGGGGGCAGTAATAGGTGGCTTCGCCCCAACGATCATATCTGTATTCGAGATTACGTCTTTTTCAACCACTCCATGGGCTCTGAATCTCCTTGGAGGTTGTGCTATCCTGCTGTTCGGTGTGTTCATGTCCCGGGAAACCTGGAACCCGTCTTCTAACAAGAACACAGACGTTATAGCAAATTAGATTCTCGGCAGCAGGCATAAATTCTACTGCCGGATTTAATTACTTTCCTGACATTTACTACTATGGGAGAAGAATATTTGAACAACGTAAATCTGAAATTGCTGAAGGAGACAGAATCAAAAGCAAAGGGCAATGGTAACTCTTTTCCAACAAAGAAAGTTATCACTGGCCGCCTGACCCTTAGGGGAAGCCCGGAATTTGAGGCCACAGTGGCTTCAAATCTGTCAAATTTCACTCTTCAGGCTGATGAGCCTCCCGCACTTGGAGGATCAGGGGTGAATCCAACACCACTCACCTATCTGCTATTCGGCCTGGTTTCGTGCTTCACAACAACACTGGCAAACCAGTGTGCCATCTCAGGCATAAAGTTGGAAAAACTGGAAGTGACAGGAACAATGAATTATGATCTGGGACCAGTGGTCACTGAATCGGATGCACCCATAGTAAAGGACGTTACTTTATCACTAAAGTCCGATAAAGACCTGACTGAAATGATAAAGAAAGCAAGAAAACACTGTCCATCGCTTTTTGCCATAGAGAATCCCATCAAGACAACGATAGTTCAGGAAAAGTCCTGATTAATTGGCCATATTAAGGACATCCTCTATAATTGTCTCGGGATTTTCAATGCCAAGGGAGAGCCTGAAGAAATTTTCATCTACACCTATCTCCCTTAGTTCATCTTTTCCAAGTGACCTGTGGGACATTGTCATTGGATGGGATATGACGGTATTTACAGAGCCGAGGGTGTTGGCAGCTTCAATGTGTTTTAATTTCTTAAGAAGTTCATCATAGCTGCCTGAACCTTTCTTAACCCTGAAGGAAAGAACGGCTCCGAAGCCTTTTAAAATCCGAGACGCAATCCTGTGATCCGGATGTTCGGGGAGCCCAGGATATATTATTTCATCGAACACATTCATTTCAGAAAGCTTCTGAGCCAGAAATAGTGCATTTTTGTTTCCCTTCTCAATTCTTAAGCCAAGGGTCTTAATCCCCCTAATGGCAAGGAATGCTGTATTTGGATCCATATTGGTGCCAAGTGTTCTTCTGAAAGCATCAATTCTGGATATCAGATCATCCCTGCCGCTGACAGATCCACCGATTATGTCATTATGCCCGCCAATAAATTTTGATAGGCTGTGCAATGAAATATCTGCACCATGATCTAGCGGCTTAAGGTTAACTGGAGTGGCAAACGTTGAATCAACTATCAGCGTACCCCCCTTTTCATGGACAGCTTTAGATATTCTTTCAATGTCATAGACCCTGAGGGATGGATTTGATATGGCCTCCAGAAATACAAATGAGCCATCCTCAAGGGATTTTAGAACATTTTCTGTTCCAGTTCCGCAGGTTTTTACCTTCACGCCCCACTCCCTGAGAAAGCCTGTGGCTATTGACCTGCTTCTGGCAAATAGATCCAGGGGCATTACAAGTTTTGATCCCGGTTTGAGGAGGGTGAGAAGGGAAGTTGATATTGCACCCATTCCGGAGGAAAAGCATGTTGTGGATTCAGCCCCCTCCATTAGTGAAATTATTCTTCCAAGCTCTTCAACTGTCGGATTGTTCTCTCTTCCATACCTGTATCTGTTCCCTTCAGGAAGCTTGAACGCACTGGATTGATAAATGGGAAAGGTAAGGCTGTACCGTGGTGGATCTACAGTTTCTTTTATATCTGTTTCATAGCTCAATTCTTACACCTGGCCCCTGTTTTACTTCTTTAACGGAACATGATATTCCCAATGAATGAAACTTTTCCTTTATTCCTATCATGACTTTCTCAACATATTCCTGAGTACATACAAATAAGAGAGATGGCCCGGCTCCTGATATGCAGACCCCAATAGCTCCAGATTTTATTGCAGCTGCTCTGACTGCATCATAGTATCCAAGGATTCGCCCTCTTTCCGGTTCAAATATGAAGTCATTCATCCCAAGCCTGATCAATTCGCCATCACCGCTCTGAAAGCCAGTTAATAGGAACGCAAGGGATGAGGTATTCATAATATGCTTTTCACGTGTTATCGCATTCGGAATGATGGATCTCATTTTTTCCGTCTTTGAAGGCACGATCTGAACATGAGGCAAAGCAATAATAAATTTAAATTCTGGAGATATCTCAATCCTTTTTGACCGTATTCTGCCGTTGGAGCCGACAATTACCAGGCCACCAAGAATTGAGGCAGCAACATTGTCATAGTGTCTTCCCTCAATGGAGCCTGATTCCCCATATCCACTTAACATAATTTTTTCGTCTTTTGTGAGGTTCATTCCATATAATTGATCGAGGGCCGTTACTGTTGCTGCAGATGATGAGCCACTACCACCAAGCCCGGAGGACAAGGGTATGCCTTTTTCGATCTCAATTGAAACGCTGTCAGAAATTCCGAAGTTCCTTAAAAATTCCTGAGCTGCCCTGCCTGCTGAATTTAAGCCAGGTGAAGTTGGGGTATCATTTGAGATAATCCTCACGCCTGATTTGCCATTTCCAGTGACTGTTACTGTTACCCGGTCATATCCAAAATCATGACAGAGTGCCAGAGTATCAAAGCCTGGTCCAAGATTTGCAGATGAGGAATACGAGATTGCTGTTATCCTTTCCAATCTGAAGGAATGATATTACTCTATTACTTTATTTGTGATTATAGTATTACTGATAATAATTTAATGTAATTAAAAATTATGAAATTAATCGTAACCGCAGCCGCATTGAACAGCTTCCTCCTGGGAATCATGTTCAGCACCGCACATCTTGCAGTGGTGGTTTCCTTCCATGCTCTTATTCACCTCTGAATGCTAATTATTCTCACTGTTTATAAAGCTTACGAATCTTTAATTCGACAATTATCGTAATAATATCGGCAGAAACAATAATTTACTGGTTATAGGAGTATATTCGCTGATTGACTAATTTACAGCGAATCGTTTCCTGTAATATTAAAATATTATTCTGAATTTAGGAAGCAATATTCCTTCAAATGCAATGAAATATGGGATTTTTTATCTACGGCAAATTTTAAGGAAGTTCTCAAACATTTCTGTTCCAAATTGGGTGTTCTGCACCTCAGGATGGAATTGCACCCCATATATGGGTCTGGAATTATGCTGAAAAGCTTGTATTCTACATGTTTTAGACGAACCGAATACTGAGAAATAGTAAGGGAGTTCCTTCACTTCGTCATTGTGGTTTTCCCACGCGATTATTCTCTCACTTATTCCATCGATTAGGGGTGACTTCCCTGAGAAGGAAATTTCTGCCTTTCCAAATTCAGGATGAGCACCAGGGCCAACTTTCCCTCCAAAATTAAGTGCAATGAATTGTGCCCCAACACAGATTCCAAAAACAGGGAAATTATGATCCTCTATGTATGATTTTATATTCCCCAGTTTGGGGAGCTCAGATACTATGCTTGGAGCTCCCCCTGAAAGAACAATACCGTCAGCATTGCTCAGGGACTCCGAAGGAGAGGTATTTGGGATAATTGAAACATCAACCCCGAGATCTCTCAGGACCCTGTATTCACGGTGTGTCCACTGTCCACCGTTGTCAACAACGTAAATCTGCATGGATTTATTCCATTCCAGGAATTCCCAGTGATTTGCTTATCTCCTTGTACCTATTCCTAATTGTAACCTCGGTAACGCCTGACACTCTCGCTATTTCTTTTTGTGTCCTGGGCTTTCCTACCATTACGGATGCTATGTAGATTGAAGCTGCTGCCACTCCAGTTGGCCCCTTTCCAGAAGATATGCCAAGTTCTATTGACTTCCTTACAATATCTTCACTCACAATAATGGCCTGTTTATCCAGGTCGAGCTTACTGCAAAACTGGGCAACATAGGAATACGGTGTTGTGGGCTTAAGGTTCAGGCTCAATTCCTTTGCCAGATGTCTGTATGCCTTTCCAATTTTTTTCTTGTTTACTTCTGAAGCCTTAGAAATTTCGTCAAGAGTTCTTGGAAGGTTAACCATACGGCATGCTGCATAAATTGAAGCGCAGACAATGCTTTCAATGCTTCTCCCCCTGATAAGGTTCTTTTCAACGGCTCTTCTGTAAATAAGGGCCGCTGTCTCTTTTATGTCTTTTGGAATTCCAAGCTTTGCGCCGTTATCGTTTAGCATCTGAAGTGCCAGAGATAAATTTCTCTCTGCAGCATTGCTTACACGAATTCTCTGGTGCCATTTTCTAACCCTATAAATCTGAGCTCTGTTCTTATGCGGTATCCGCTTGCCATAATAATCCTTATTTGACCAGGAAATTTCGGTTGCAAGTCCCTTGTCATGGCTCAAAAAAGTCATTGGCGAACCGGTCCTGGCTCTTCTGTCATCCTGTTCAGAATCAAACGCACGCCACTCAGGTCCCTGGTCTATAAATGAATCCTCCAGAACCATACCACAGTCGTTACATATCAGTTCTCCTCTTTCATAATCCCTAATCAAATGTTCTGAGCTGCACTCAGGGCATTTCTTAGTAATGTCATGATCAATATTTGGAGCCATTATCACACCTATTAGTTTTAAGTACCCACATCTTTATCTATATTAAATCTTTTCGGAAAAATCAACAATTTGTGCGGGACGTTCTATTCTTAATTGAGCATATTATTGATCTTAAACAGATCTAATGGATTTCCTGTTCTGATGGCTGATATCATAAGTTGAACAAATATTCAAAATTTACTTTTGTTAAAGTAAAGTTTACAAACAAATAAATAGCCAGATTCACATATTAAGCATGTTTGAGGAGAATACAGGAAGATATTACTGTATAACCACTCAATAATGAGTAAATAATGGCATTTTCTGCACTTTATCTCATTTGAAAAGATTAGTAAACCCCTGAATTTACTAATTCGAAAAAAGGTGCTAAGGTATTCAATCAGGAGTACCAAAGTTTTAATACGGTGATAATTTGAATTAATACTTTTGCGTTAACTTTATATATTTTACTACGATATATGATATGATGAAAGTTCCCGCTAAAATAGAACAGAGGCTTGATAATCAGATAATAGTGAAGATGGAAGGCTGCCCGAAGCTAAAATCGAGGGTACTGGACGAATCGGGCAGGAACATTGGAAAACTCATAAGAATCTTCGGCCCGGTAAAATCCCCATATGGTCTAGTGGCAGTCACAGGTCAGTTGGAGGGCGGGAATAATCTGTTCATCGAATATAAGGAGGTGTAAGCATGACTGGTGAAATTGAGAAGAATGAAAAGAAGAAGAATATTGAAGAAATTGATAAATGCCCAGAATGTAGCTCCACACAGTTAGTAAGAGACTACGAGAGGGGTGAATTAATATGCAACAATTGCGGCCTTGTAATCGATGACAGCTTCATAGATCAGGGCCCAGAATGGAGGGCATTTGACTCGGAGCAGTCAGAATCAAGAGCAAGAACCGGATCTCCAATGACTTTCACAATTCATGACAAAGGTTTGTCAACAGACATATCATGGAAAAACAAAGACTCCTATGGAAAGTCCATTCCAACAAGGAACAGGGCACAACTTTACAGACTCAGGAAATGGCAGAAGAGAATCAAGGTATCAAACGCGGCTGAAAGAAACCTATCCCAGGCTCTTCAGGAACTGGAGAGGATGGCATCAAACCTGAGCATACCCAATGATGTAAGGGAAACTGCAGCAGTCATTTACAGAAAGGCTGTAAAGCAGAACATGATACGTGGGAGAAGCATCGAAGGTGTGGTTGCCGGATCCATATATGCTGCCTGCAGAATAACTAACGTACCCAGAACACTTGATGAAATAGCTTCAGTCACAAGGGTCAAGAAGAAGGAGATCGGAAGGACATACAGGATAATGAGCAGATTCCTCAAACTGAACATTATGCCATCGAAACCTGATGACTATGTGAACAGATTCTGCAGTAAGCTGAAGCTCTCGATGGAGGCAAGAAAAAGGGCCACAGAGATACTGAAGATGGCTCAAGAACACGATCTGACTTCAGGTAAGGGTCCCACAGGGGTTGCTGCCGCAGCAATATATATCGCATCTCTTCTAACAGAGGAGAGACGGACCCAGAGATCTGTGGCAGAAGTGGCCGGAGTAACAGAGGTAACCATAAGGAACAGATACAAGGAACTTACAGAGAAACTTTCATTGAAGATGGAAGGGGAGCCTTCGCTATAATTCCCCCATTAATTTTTTTGAAATCTCATAACATCTGAGAATGTCCTCGGAAAGATTGTATATAGATGATATTTTTAGATTTTTAACATCAACTGTCATTATGCCGTCTGTCACAGATACAGCAATGTCATCGTTATTGTCCGGGACCAATGAGGACGCTGCATTCTTCAGTACTTCCTCCTCATCACTTATCGTTATTCTGAGTGATATTCCCACATCATGAATATGGGAAAGTGAAATAAATTAATTCCCCATCAGGTTTGGAAGCTGAGGTTGCCGAGCCAGGTTAAAGGCGACAGACTCAAGATCTGTTTCCGAAGGGATCCGCCGGTTCAAATCCGGCCCTCAGCATATATTCATTTTCAAGTCATTTAGGGAGTAGATCTGGACAGTATTGCTGACTTAATGGCTTTTACGAAGCAATTTGTATTTTAAGGGCTGGGGACCTCAATTATGCAGACTCTTTTCGATTCAAGAGAATTTTTCAGTGCAGCACGGAATTCTTCAGGGTTGGATGCTTTGCAGTAATTCGCTCCAAAGCTTTCAGCAAGCATTTTGAAATCAGGATTGGTGAATGATATATATTCCGGCTTATAGCCGGAGTCCTCCTGTTTCTGCTTTATAAGGCCATAAGAACCGTTGTTCAGAACAATAACAGTGAATGCCAGCTGGAGCCTTGATGCTGTTTCAAGTTCCTGTACATTCATCAGGAAGCCACCATCTCCACAGACGGAAACCACACTTTCATTTGGCCTCAGGAGCTTTGCTGAAACTGCAGCTGGCAAAGACCCTCCCATTGAGGCAAAACCGTTGTAAATTATTGTCCTGTTGGGGGTAGATGGATGGTACCACCTTGCCACCCAGACTTTGTGAATTCCAACATCTGAAATCAGGGTGCTGTTGGCAGGCAGATCTTCAGTTAATACCTTCATCAGGCCTCTAGGAACTTTGTGCACTGAATCTGAGCCGTTATTGAGTTCGGCAAGCCTCTTATTCCTAATTTCATCATGGATGGAAGTATCTGTGCGCTTTTTTACCAGATTTGCCAACCTGGATACAGTGACAGAAATATCACCGACAAGATCTATCTCTACCGGGAAATGTTCATCAGTCTCTGCGGTTGAGGTATGGATGTTTATTATCTTTCTCTTCGAGTCAGAATTCCAGGTTATGGGATCATATTCCACCAGATCGAATCCAATCGCTATGACGAGGTCTGATGCATGAAGCGGCCTCATTCCCGGAGGATAAGGTTTCCCTCCAACAACAAAAAGGTTCCGTGGGTGTTTGAATGGTATAATTCCTTTGGCCATGAATGTTGAAACTGCGGGAATGTTGCACGTATCCACAAATCTACTTACCGCATCCCATGCCTTTGATCTGTTCACTCCATTTCCAATAAGCACTATAGGCCTTTCGGAGGCATTAATAATATTCGCAGACTCCTCTATCTGTTTTCCCACTGATTCGTAGACGACCTTTTCCGGAATATAAAGCGGAGAAAGGTTATCGACATTTTCTCTTGCAACATCCTCCGGCAGTTGAATATGTGAAGCTCCCGGCTGTTCAGACGTGGAAGCCTGAAATGCTTTTCTTATTATCTCCGGTATTGCCTCAGAAACTATCACTGCCGCATTATACTTCGTAATGCCTGAAAAAAGCTTAAGAGTGTCTATGTTCTGATGGGACTCCTTATGTAGCCTGTCCCTGGAAGCCTGTCCTGTAATTGCTACAATTGGAACCTTATCGAGGTGCGCATTAGCAACTCCCGTTACGAGGTTTGTCGCACCCGGCCCAAGAGTGGACAGGCAAACTCCGGGCTTTCCCGTCAACCTTCCATAAGTGTCAGCCATGAAGGCCGCACCCTGCTCATGCCTGCAAACTATGAATCTTATTCTGGATCTGGATATGGAATCTATCAGATCAATATTTTCTTCACCTGGAATTCCAAAAATAAACTCAACCCCCTCATTCTCAAGGCAATTAACAAAAAGATCACTAGCCCTCATATCATCACATTGCCATTGCTATAAAGAATAAAGGTATTGCGGGCTTGAGATTACCGTTCTGATCACGGATTTTTCTGTGACCAGACAGTTTTAACATTGGTGAACTCAAGCATACCGTATCTTGAGAGTTCCCTTCCATAGCCGCTCTTCTTGACTCCACCAAAGGGCAGCCTTGGGTCAGAGGCCACAATGTGGTTAACAAAGACCATTCCTGCTTTTATCCCGGGAATCAGCTTAGCCGCCTCCTCTGGATCTCCCCATATGGATGATCCAAGCCCAAAGGGGGTTTCGTTGGCTATTCTGATGCATTCATCTTCGGTTTTGAATTTCTTAAGGATAGCTACAGGCCCAAATACCTCTTCAGTATACTTTTCTCTTATCAGAGCAAGCGTTGGAGGAACAATAGCGCCATCATGTTTGCCTATCTCATCCACTTTGCCTATTGCTGAAAGTTCTCTGATCTGTTTCCTCACAGTCTCTGCCTGTTCAGCTGAGGAGAGCGGTCCAAGAAATGTAGAGTCAGAAAGCTGATCCCCAACCTTTACCCTGCTGAACTCCTCATGCATCGCATCATAGAATTGATCAAATACGTCCTCATGGATCAGGAACCGCTTGGAGGCAATACAGCTCTGCCCGTTGTTCTGAAGCCTTCCAAATGCTGCATTTTTTGCTGTTTTCTCAATATCTGCGCTCTTGAGGACAATAAATGGATCAGATCCTCCAAGCTCAAGAACTGCTTTCTTAAGATTTTTGCCTGCCTCCTGTGCAATCTGGGAGCCTGCCCCGGTGGAACCTGTAAAAGAAACCCCGTCTGAATATTTGATTGCGTCAAGAGCTGATGATCCTTTTGCAACTATTGTTCTGAACAGTTCAGTTCCAGCTATCTCCTCAATTTTCCTGGCAGTTCCAGTTACAATAGAGGCATGCTTAAGCACTATTCCATTTCCAGCAGTCATGGCAGGTATGGCCGCCCTCATAGCCTGCCATAAGGGGTAGTTCCATGGCATGATGAGAAATACCGTTCCCAGAGGTTCGAACCTTACGTAACTTCTGTCGGCTTCTGTCCGAACTGGTTCCTCTTCAAGAAATTTTCTGGCATTTTCAACTGCATAATCTATAAGTGTGATCGTCTTCTTGATTTCCGCCCTTGACTGTGTAACTGATTTTCCCATCTCAGATGACATAAGCTTTGCCAGTTCTTCGAGGTTCCTTTCAAGTGATGGTTTCAGGCTTTTCTTCATGTAGTTTATTCTTTCGTCCAGGTCCTTTCCCCAGTCTTTCTGGGCTTCAGAAACGGAATTGAACTTTACCCTTATCTGTTCAGGTGAATCCTCCTCGAACTCTGCTAATTTTTTCCCAGAATAGGGATTTACTGTTCTTACTGTCATATATTCATATTGGCATATGAGATAAAGATGTTTTGAATTTTACCGGTGAAAGGGATAAATCAGTTTTCCCTCTTCACCAGCAGCTTCCTGTAGCCATACATTATGCCACTGTCGAGCCTGTCATCTGGAGACGGTTTTACGGCCCTCAGGTCACTGTATTTTTCAGTTACTGCTTCAAGGACAATTTTAGTCTCCAAACGGGCCAGAGGTGCTCCCAGGCAGAAATGCACACCTTCTCCGAAGGCGATGTGCCTGTTCTCCTTCCTATCCGGGATGAAATTTTCAGGATCAGTGAATATATCTTCATCCCTGTTCGCAGATCCAAGGAATACACTTACAAAATCCCCTTTGTTTATCTCGGTGCCACCAATATTATAATTTTCTTTTGCCACTCTTCTCGTGGATTGTACAGGAGATCTATATCTCAATGACTCCTCAACCGCACTCTGAATAAG
>JAKAAJ010000015.1 GCA_021802365.1 Thermoplasmata archaeon
GAAGGATAAGGCCACCTGCGATCTCCAGTGCTTCAATTGAGATCCCGAAATAATAGAGTATGTAAGATCCCAGAATGGCAAACATGATCAGTATCATTCCTCCGTAAAGGGTAGCATCCCTTGTCACTGTCCTGCGGCTTTTCTGATCCATAGATCCAGTCATGGCAATGAAAAGTACCAGACTGCCGAATGGATCTATGACTACGAATAGCCTGACAAAAATTCCAAGAAAATCAACTGCAAGGGATGTCAATGCAGGGGGGATGTTGATAAAATATTAAAAATAAGTGGAAAATAAAAAATTCACGGGCCAATATCATTGGGAAAGTCTTGCCCCCAGTGCAAGAGACTTCAGCTTCTTGACTGCTATGGATCTGGGGACACTCCCTAGACCGGAAAACGTTTCAAAGCCGCAGTCTGTTCCTCCCATGACTCTCTCTGGCCCTATTTCATCGATGTCAGCAAGATTCCTCAACTTCAGATATACAGTTTCAGGAGTCTCAACAAATGGGGATTTGACATCTATAACTCCTGCAGCAATCTTCATCTGCTTTGGCCAACCATGCTCCTTTGTGTATTTCCTTATTATGACAGGATCTCCGGCGTGCCTTGCATTGGCCATTTCTCCTACAATGGTCCCGGCCTTGAGTTTGAGAATTTCGGGCAGTACCATGGAGTAATCCGGGTCTGTCAGGTGGGCAGACGGATAATTTCCATAGCAGTAGTGTACTCTAATTCTGTCTGATGGGAGACCGGAAATAGCTTCATTTATTGCCTGAACGTGCACTGGGAGAACTTTTGCAAAATCCCTGGCCCAGTCAACACCGAGGCTTCTGGCCATTGCCAGATCGGGGGCATCTATCTGAAGATCAGCCCCTTCGACCGAGAGTATTGCACGATATTCCTTTGCAAGTTCTCTGGAAAGACTGAAGAGGAATTCCTCATGGTCATGATAGGCCTTTCCATGTGGATAAAATACTGTTATTACTCCAGGTGAAGGTGCCGGGATGAAAATTCTTGAAGCACCTTTCTTCTTTGCATTTCTGACAGAGTTTTCCGTTTCACTTCTGGCAAGCTTCTCACCTGTGTAAACAAGAGGGCTTTCAATCTCAGCCAGATCAAAAGCCCTGGCCTCAGAGATGACCTTTGACATTGCAGGATTGGCCTCTGCAAGCTCGTGGTAAAAATCTGGAGAAAACTCTGGAGAAACCTTTCTGGAAGAGGAAAAGCCTGAAAACCTGTTCGGTATATAAGTGGTGTAGCCAGATTTTCTCTCCTCTCCGTTGCTGATCCAGTCCAGCCCGAAGTTGAGGGAGTCGGGGTGAAGCTGATCGTTCATCGCCATCTCCTCTCCCCTGTTGATTGCATCTATGTGAGATTCATCAATCTCACCTGTCCTGGTTTTTCTGAGTAGCTCTTCGATTTCAGGGGTTCTGAAATAACTTCCTGTCATGGTTGTCTTGAACATGAATTATGATTGGACAGTATGATAAAAATAGTTATAGATAAGATATTATCTACAGTAATTTTAACTTTACATCCGGTTCAAAATTTTATTATCCGGAGCATAATAAGGTAGTGATGAAAATTCTTATCATGGGGGCCGATGGATATATTGGCTGGCCACTTTTTCTAAGAGAATCCATGAAGGGACATGAAGTTGCAGCCCTTGACAATTACTTTACACGGAGGAGAGTGAAGGAGGTGGAGTCAGATTCAGTCTCACCCATACTTTCACTCTCTTCCAGATTGAGGAAACTTTCGGAACTGACAGGGAGGGAATATCCATTATACAGAGGAAACGCAAGCAATCCATCATTTCTGCTCAATACTGTGAGAGAATTCAGACCTGATGCCATAGTACATCTGGCTGAACAGAGGTCAGCCCCATACTCCATGCTTGGTCTGAAACAGGCATCTGCCACAATGAGCAACAACATTTTAAGCACCATGAACCTGATATATGCGGTCAAGGAATATGTCCCTGATGCACACATACTTAAACTGGGCACCATGGGAGAATATGGAACACCCAACATAGACATTCCAGAGGGATTTTTTGAGGTAAGCTACAACGGCAGAAAGGATTATCTTCCATTCCCAAAGCAGGCTGGCTCCTGGTATCACTGGACAAAGGTTCATGATTCAAATAATCTTATGTTTGCCAACAGACTCTGGAAAACGCCAATCACTGATGTCATGCAGGGTGTTGTGTATGGCACCAGAACCAAAGAAATAACTGAGACCGGCCTCTACACCAGGTTCGACATAGATGAGGTATGGGGAACTGCCCTTAACAGGTTCTGTGCTCAGGCTGTTGCCGGGCTTCCATTGACACCGTACGGCAAAGGTGGACAGACAAGGGGATTCCTTTCGCTGGAGGATAGCATAAACTGCCTGGACATTGCACTTCACAAACCGCCTGCAAAGGGTGAGTACAGAGTTTTCAACCAGTTCGATGAACATTACAGTGTTAGGTATCTGGCAGATACTGTGAAAAAGGTCTATGAAGCTGAAATAGGAAGAACTGCAAACATAGTGAATGTGGAAAATCCTCGACTCGAACTTGAGGAACATTACTACAATCCTGAGCATAAAAAACTCAGAAGCCTTGGCTATGTTCCTTCCAGTACACTTGAGAATGAACTTAAAGTGATACTTGGCGATCTTGAAACCTGGAAGAAAAGAATCCTCTCACTCAGGAAAGTAATAACTCCGAAAACTTTCTGGAACAGAAGCAGTGTCAACATCCCTGGAGTTCAGACTCCTCCAGGGACCTCCTGAGCACTTCAACGTATTTTTTTGCCTTTCCTACACTCAACCATTTCTTTCCTTCGATTATTCTGGCTGTTACCTCATTTCCATTCTGGATGGACTTATTTATGGCCGGGGTCAGTTCTCCACCTCTTTTTGCTGCCTCACGAAGATTGTCCATCACATCCTGGTTCAGAAAATATACTGCACAGAGACCGTAATCCGATCTTGGCTTTGCAGGTTTCTCATCCACAGCCAGAACCCGGATTTCATCACCTACTACTTCTATAGAGGGGCATCCGTAATTCCTTGGATCCTCAACTTTCATGATGTTTAGAACGCTCTTATTCTTGAATTTCCCGGAAACTGCCAGTCGGAAGAACTCACCACTGTCTACCAGGAAACCATCTCCAGCATTGAGCAGGAAGTCTTCACCGGAGACAAAACTGTCCGCCATCAGGACCGCATTTCCATAACCATCAGGAGCTGGTTGATACAGAATTTCCACATCCGGGAATTCATTGGAAAGGTAGGTTCGGGTGATTAAATCATCAGGTTTGATGACACATGCAATTTCTCTAACTCCAGAATTACTCATCCCATTGATTATACAGTCAAGCACAGGCCTCAGGACTGTGCGGCCATCCCTGCAGTCATAGAGAGGGAGCATTTCCTTCCTGAATTTTCCATCCAGGCCTGATCTGGTGCCCAGTCCAGCTGCTGTGATGACACCTTTCATATTTTCCTGTAAAGCTTTGAATGATTATTATTTTTACATAACTGCTTTGATGTATTGTGTTCCACTTGCTCCCAAAAATAGAATACCAGAATTGCATAGCGCATCAATGATCGTTGTTTCAGTTGATGGTGGCGCAACGAAGACCATGGCCATCTGCTATGATATAGAGGGGAATATTTTGGGAATGGCTGCCTCAGGACCATCCAACTTCAGGAATATAGGAGTAGAAAAGGCTGGAAATAACATATCAGAAGCAGTAAAGAAATCTGTTGAAAGGGCCGGTTACACTATGGGTCAGATTAATCGGGCCACCTACGCACTTGCCGGTGTTGGTGACTCCATAAGGTCAACTGAAATCATAAGAGAATTCATTTCAGATCTTCATCTCACATCCAGTTTTGATCTGTTCAACGATGGAGAGGCAGGGTTCAACTGCAGGCTTCTGGGCAGAGACGGTATTATTATTGCAGCAGGCACTGGACTGGTGGCCATAGGCAGATTAAATGGTGGGTTGAAAAGAGTAAGCGGCTGGGGATGGCTTATGGGTGATGAGGGAAGTGCTTTCTACATAGGGCGAAAGGCTCTGCAGGAGGCAGCCTGCATTAGTGATGGAAGGCAGATTATGAAGAGCAGGCTTCTTGAAGAAGTTGAGAGATTCTTCCATACAGATGAGCCTAGAGGCATCACAAATCATGTGTATACAACTCCTGTTGATGTCAGGAAAATAGCTTCACTGGCGAGGCTGGTTTCGGATCTTGCTAAATCAGGAGACGAGGTCTGCAGATTGATAATTTCAGACGCCGCCCTTCAGTCTGCTACCTGTGCAAAAGCCCTTCTCCGGGAGAGTGGAGACAGATCAATGATCCCCGTCAGTGGATATGGCGGTGTTTTCAGGTCAGGTGAGCTCTACTGGGATACTCTAATAAAATCTGTAATGACTGACTTCCCGGAAATAGAGCCTGTTACACCGCTCTATGGATATCATGCGGTGCTTGGCTCCATGTTCATGGTTATGCAGCAGAGCGGCATTGAATTTGATCAGAAGCACATTCTGGAGCAGTTCAACAATCGTCTTGGGACTCTTTCCCAGCTAGAAAGAAAGGACTATCTTTTCATCTGAGTTCAAATCTCGGCAAAAGGCTTCAGTGGAATTCAGAATATGAAAAGCCATATATCTTCTTCAGATTTACCTCGCATATGGCCCATGCTCAGAAGAGATTTTACGTCATGGACGATTTCGATCTCAGAGGCAAAACCGTCTTTCTAAGGGTGGATATAAATTCACCAATAAGTCCAGCGGATGGGTCAATACTTGACCGGTCAAGATTCATGTCACATCTTGACACAATTGGAGAACTGAGTGAGTCAAAGCTGGTTATAGCTGCACATCAGAGCAGGCCTGGAAAGGATGATTTCACTTCACTTTTCAGGCATTCGCAGGAGCTGGAAATGATCACAGGCAGGAAGGTGAAATTCGTAGATTCCCTGTTCGGGCATGAAGTCACCAGAACAGTAAGAGAGATGTCTGTTGGAGATATTGTGCTGCTGGAAAACACCAGGTTCTATTCTGAGGAGGTTGTCATTGACCCGGAAGATATTGAAACAATGGAACACACACATCTGGTCAGGAATCTATCTCACCTCTTTGACTATTACATAATAGATGCATTTCCGGCTATCCACAGGGCACAGACAAGCCTTGTTGGCTTCAGGAGAATCAAGCCAAACATTGCCGGGAGGCTCATTGAAAGAGAGGTCACAATGCTTGACCGCTTCATGCAGGGTGAGAACCACCCCAAGCTGGCGATTCTTGCTGGATCAAAAATAGAGGACAGCGTGAATGTTGCGGAAAATTTCCTTGCAAATGACACCGTTGACACCCTCATAACAGGAGGGGTAGTTGCCAACGCTTTTCTCTGGGCCGGTGGCAAGGAAATAGGGAAGAGAAACCGGGATTACATAATTAAAAATAACAAATCATATAAGGAAATTCTGAAGAAATGCAGTTCCATACTGGAAAAATATCCGGAACGGGTTATAATGCCTGTTGATTTCATACTTAACCCATCGGGAAGGGCTATCAGCAGTGATGATAAGGTGCCTGATGAGGAGATCATGGCTGATATTGGTTTTGAATCAGTAGAGATTTTCAAGAATGCTATCTCCAATGCCGGCGCAATTTTCATGAACGGCCCTATGGGTATGTATGAGATAGATGAATATTCAATGGGGACAAGGGAAATACTGCAGGCGGTAGCAGACAGCAGCGCTCTGAAGATCGCCGGTGGGGGGCATACACTGAGCGCTCTTGAAATGCTTGGTCTGAAGGACAGGATCGACCATGCATCAACCGGAGGGGGTGCCCTGATAAGCTATTTATCCGGTGAGCCAATGCCAGTATTGTCTTCTCTTTATGAAAGTATGAAGATTTTTGGTGGAGTTGAAAATGGAACAGCAGGGAAGTATTAACGTATCAGAACAACTGGAATACCTCAGAACAATGATATCCACACTGGATAACCAGATATCAATTCTGGTAAGAGGCATGGAAGAGATACAGAGGGCAACGTCCATTCTGAAGGAGGATGGGATAGAAGGTTCCAGTGACGTCAAAACGTTAATTGGTGCAGGCATATATGCAAGATCTTCATTGAAACTCAAAGAGAAGCTTCTAGTTCCAATCGGTTCAGACATATACATAGAGGAGGACCGTGAAAACACCATCAAGAGGCTCCAGAAGAATTTTGAGGAGGTTGGAGGATCTCTCAAAACAGCACAGGAGAGAAGGGATGACCTTGCAATGAGGTACGATTCCCTTGTTACTATGATTCAACAGAGCCCACAGAAGAGCAAATAGTGCCAGATCATGTTTGAATCCCTCAAGAAACTGTTCAGAAAAACCTCTGAGGAGGCTTCTTCGGGCACACTGAGGAGAGATGAACTCCCCTCCAGGATAAGGGAAATGCTTCTTGAGAATGATGTGGCCTTTGATGTTGCCGAAGATATTTCTGAAAATTTTTCCAGATACCTTCAGAAGGTTAAGCGCAGGACTCCAGCTGAAGAGGTAAAGGAAGCCCTCAGATATGCTATGAAGGACATACTTGACAGGAATAATTCTGATATTGATATTCTAAATCCTGGAAAAAAACCATTCGTGATTCTTTTAATCGGGATAAATGGAACCGGAAAGACAACCACAGTTGCAAAGCTTGCCTATTTTCTGAAAGAAAATGGAAAGAGAGTAGTTGTTGCAGCGTCAGACACATTCAGGGCAGGAGCCATTGAGCAGCTTTCTGTGCTCTGTGAGAACATAGGAGTTCCAATTATCAAGCACACAGCTGGAAGCGACCCTGCCTCTGTTGCCTTCGACGCCATAGAACATGCAAATGCCAGAAAGCTTGACTACGTCCTGATTGACTCAGCAGGTAGAATGCAGACCAACAAGAACCTTCTTGATGAGATGAAGAAAATGAAGAGAGTGGCCAAACCCGATCTCACAATCCTGATTCTGGATTCAATGGTAGGACAGGATGCAGTATTTCAGGCAGAGACATTTCTTAAGGAGGTGGCTTTCGACGGAGTTATACTTACCAAACTTGATACCGATGCAAAGGGAGGTGCCATAATCAGTATAGCAAGCCTCCTGAAAAAACCGGTTCTTTATGTCGGTGTAGGCCAGGAGAAAGGGGATCTTAAAAAATTTGACACCAGTTATTTTCTGGACAGGATTTTTGGATAGTTTCTCACTGATCGGAAACCTCCGAGTCAACTACATTGGGCGTATTCTTATCCTTTGGAGAATCACCTGAAAATTCCACAGGTTTGACGTTCCCCTTAACACCCACTCTTGTGTTCAGCTGTTCAAGGTTCTTAGTTACCATCAATGAAAATTTCTGCACCTGCGTCCTCAGGTCTTCATCCCTGACAATATTTTGAACCTCCTTTCTGATATCCTGTGGTGCCTTCTGTAAGGACTCCTCTTTCCTTGCGGGTTGGGTTTCATTTTCATGGGATTCATGGGTCTTGACTTTTGATTGGACTGAACCCATTACCCTGAAAAGTGAATATACGGAGATTAAAAGTGCTATAACTGCAAGTATAAGGGAAACTATTGAGACGTCAGACATACGGTAAGCCATATTTTGCTTGCTATTATTCTTTATGCAGTCAGCTCTGCCAGCAAACAGTGGTTGATGAGTTCATTTTCCTTTTCCCGATCTGATTCTTCTTCCTACTCTTCTGTATGGAAACAGCGCCAGTGCAACAATCACTGCAAAAACTGAAAAAAGACCTTCATATGCACCGTGAGGCACTTCATTGGAATATTTCCATCCTCCATAAATCCTCATTAGATTCAGTTTGATCAGTCCCAGCCATGGTATCTGTCCGAAGGCAACAGCAATTACTCTTGACTGATTCACAGGTCCACTGTCTATTCCGATACTCTGGTCAGAAAGCGCCCAGGCCTTGAATGTGGAGTTGTAGTAAACTGAATCATTAATGTAAGCGAAATTGTGGTCTCCCATTGTTATGAAGCCTGATTCATTCCTGTACTGTGATATGTAAACAATGAAATTTCTCCCAGAGAATCCCAGATCATGGATGAGAATGTATGAGTTTGTCACTGTCATCCAGGGTGCTTTATTTTCCCCAGGGACATAAGCTGTTCCGTTTTTCCATTCAAGATATAGAATTGCCCTGTGTATGACGGTCAAACCATAAGTACTCTTGTAGAGTATTACGTTCCCATACTCGCCGTATGTGGAATAATTCATCTCCCTTCCCTGTACATACGTTACAACTTTTTTAACAGGATCTGACACTCTCTTTTCGAATACAATATCACCGGTGTTTATGACTCCCAGCTGCCAGTTGCTGGAATGTTCCATGCTTTCCGATTCCACCACTGAAAGTGGAGGAAATATCCCACAATAAAGTGTAAGACCTGCAAATGCCGCAATGATAAGGACAACGGCAATTATCTCAATTTTGTGGGATTTCAAGCATCCTGTGATAACCGCTATGGATTTATCGGTTTCGGGGAAATCATAAACTGTTTTCTTCAGTCTTTAAATGAACCGGAAAGATTGGCGATTACTTCAGAGACGCCATTATTCTGGATATGCTGAAGGCATCCAGATCTGTAACAATGAGAGGAATGTTCTCTATTTCTGCAAGCTTGATTGCAAGTTCATCGATCCTGTCCGGTTGTATATATACTACCGCTGCAGGTTTCAGAGGGTGTACCCTTATTGCAATCATTGGACTTCTGCCCATCTTCACTTCCGTAAAGAAAATAATTCTCTGGCTTGACCATCCGTAAAGTTTGCTGTATTCGGAATAAGAAAATGAGAGTATGGCCTTTATGCCATCAACTATTGTGTATCCCCTGATATAACGGTTAAGGCCAACATTGCAGTAGTTGGTTCCATTGATCATGCGAATAACCCTTTCCAGGGAGATGTCATGATTGTAATCACTTATATCTATCAGGGCATCTGAAGGCATCCCGCTGCTGTATCGCCTTATAACCTGTCCCCCTCTCTTCTGATCGATATCTACAAGGGCAGTGACAATTTTCTTGATTGATAGGACGCCCGGTGACTTTCTCCTTCCAGATTCATAATCGCTGATTACTGAGGGGGAAATGGAGAGATACCTGGCAAGCTCCAGCTGGCTGACCTGAAACTCCTCCCTCCACTTTCTTATGGTTTCACCGGGATTGTCAGCTATGGTGATCTCACCTGCTATCTTCTCATGGATGTCCATATTACAGTTATATCAAGTTAAATATAAATCATCCGGCACTTGACGAATCTCTAATTCCCCACCGCAGATTTGTCAGTCTGGCTATAGATATCCAGAACTGTTCTGAGGTCCTCAAGTGCCTGTTCAGGAGGCAGTGGTTCAGCAGTGTCATCCCTGACCGATCTGATGAATTCAGACATTTCTCTCTCGAACACATCATATATCTCTACTTTCATAGGTACACCATTCAGTGCTATGTCACCGAATGCCGTCCTTCTTTCCGGTTTTTTGAAATCCTCCTGTGATCTTGTTCCAGGTATTTCGTAAATTGATCCTTCTGAGCCTATTATTTCAAATCCTGGTACAGAAGGTGGGTTGACGTATGACCATGAATAATATAGTATTCCATTGGCTCCGTTATTGAAATCAAACAGAGCAACAGCGTTGTCCTCACCCTCAAGTGAAGAACCCCCCTTGGATACTCTGGAAGTCAGTTTTCTGTATTTTCCTCCCAGCATAAGCATTGAATGAACATAATGGATACCCCCATCAATAAGTGCACCTCCTCCCATTGATTCCTTTCTGGCTCTCCAACCGCTCTTATCATATATTCTCTGATCTCTTACAAGAATGGTCAGCGGTTTTCCAATTTTCCCTTCCTTCATCAACCGGACAGCTTCATTCAGAGACGGATCAAAATGGTACTGCTCTGCAACATTAAGTTTGAGGCCATGGCTCCGGGCTGAGCTGATCATATCCATGGCATCTTTCACAGTTGGTGCTATTGGTTTCTCAACGATCACATTTTTGCCGTTCTCAAAAGCCCTGATGGCAAAATCCCTGTGGAGGTTGTGCGGAACTGTAAGATCAATGATCTCTGCATCCGATTTCAGAGCCTCTTCGTATGACCTGTAAACGTTTTTTATCCTGTATGTTGAGATTACATCCTTGACAACAGATTCATCTCTTTCCACTATGGATACATCCACCCCCTTAAGTGATCTAAGATGTACCTTTCCGAATCCTTTTACACCTACCACAATTATTTCCATAATTAGAAATAGGCTGAAACTATAATAATATTTAAAAATAAATGAATGGATTCACTTAGCTGGGATCTCATGCCCATTCAAAGGAAAAAGTATTGCAGATCCTTTTCTAATAAATATTCTAACCTTTTCTCCGGCCGGTATTGGAGTGTTATTCAGGCTGAAAAATTCGCCCTCAGAATCTTCTAGCTTCAGGTTGACTCTGAAGGAGCCCTGAGAATAACTTGAAATAACAACTATCCCTTCTCCGCATTCAAAAAACCCTTTCCCAATACTGGAAGGGTCCTCTTCGAGTCTGACAACTTTGATCTCATCTGGTCTGAAACCTATTGTACCTTCCCCTCTTGAAAAATTTGAAGAATCTATTCCTAAGTCTAAAGGAATGCTCAAGTTCTTGCCTGCTCTAGCCACGTATCCGTTTCCTTCCTCACTTATGGCTGCCTTTAGCACGTTCAGTTCCCCGGTAGCTCTAGCAACTTCAACCGTGAGTGGTTTTTTATAAACATCTATTGGCTTTCCAACCTGCAACATTAAACTCTTGTGGATTACTCCTACGCTCTTTGAAAGGGAAAAAATATCTGCAGGATCGTGTGAAACTATGATTGCAGTAAATCCCAATTTTTCCTGAAGTTCCCTGGTGTAATTTCTTGCAACATCTTTTATTGTTGCATCCAAATTGCTGAATGGTTCATCTAACAAAAGAAGAGAAGGGTCTTTTGAAAGTGCTCTTGCGTACGCTACCCTCTGCTGTTGCCCGCCACTTGACTCTCTCGGTTTCTTATAGAGAACTTCGCGGATATTTAACATATCCGCCAGTTCTGTTACCTTGTTTTTAATGGCTGATGGACTCAAACGCTTAACCCTGAGTGGAAATGCAATATTTTCAAAGTTAGTTAAATGAGGGTATAAAGCCCAGTTCTGAAATACCATTCCAACATTCCTGTCCTCAACTTCTACGATTGTCTTCCCATCCTTGGAGACAATTTTGTCATCGAATCTGATGATACCTTTAGTTGGAACTTCAAGCCCGGCTATTATTCTCATAAGGGTTGTTTTCCCGGAACCGCTTGAACCTAGTATCCCAAAGAACTGCTTGTTGCCTATTTCAAGATTTATGTTCTGCAAAGCGTTTGTTACGTTGTTTTTCTTGACGAATTTCTTACTTAAATTTTCGATCTTTATTGCTACCATATTAAATCACCGTAGAATAGTTATCCCTTAGCCCCGTTTCCCATGGCCATTAGACCTCTTACAAAATACCTTCCAAGAAGAACAAATATTACCAATGGAACTACTGAAGCAACCGCCGCTGCGGCAAAGCTATCGTTGTAAAGTACACCATACCCTCCAGTATAGGACTGGAGTACCAGAGATACCGTGGAAATGTTTGGGGTATTTGTAGTCATCAATGGAATGAAAAAGTTATTCCATGACTCTATGAAAACAAAGATGAAAGTCGATACAAGTCCGGGATAAGTTAGAGGGAAGACTACCTTGCTGAATATAGTCCAATTATTCGCTCCGTCTATTCTTGCAGATTCTATGGCACTTCTTGGTAGAACTGCAAGAAATATAGACATCAGAAGAGCCCCCGTTGGAAGGAAAAATATTAGAAAAGAGAAGATCAGGCCAGGTAGGGAATCAAAAATGTGAATATTTATAAGAAGCTTGATAAGTGGAACAGCAGTAACTTCATAAGGAATGAAAGTTGCAATTGCAATTATGGTAAATATCACATCGTTTATTTTCGACGTAGCCCTATAGAAATAGTAAGCAGCCATGCTACCTATTATTGCAGAAACTGCCGCTACAGATATTGCTATTATCAAACTATTAAGTAGAGTGCCAGATATTGCCCTGGATACTGTTATGATAGCAGTAAGTGATGATGCTGCCGGAAACAGTATAGGTGTGGTCAGCACAGAAGCTGTTGATTTTAGACTGTTAATCACTAAAACGTAAACAGGAAAAAGCCAGATTATGGCCAGAACTATTAGCACTATGTGATGAGCTATTCTTCTTGTAATTCTAAGATAATGATTAGGCACTTATCCACCTCTTTATTCCAAACAAAGCATAAGGTATGACTACGACTATTGCAATGACCACCACAATTATGCTTACCACTGCAGCATCAGCATAATACCCGTAATCAAAGAAATTAAACAAATAGAGAACTGAGGTTTCAGTGTTGGGGTTTATCCCCGTTGCTACGTAGGGTATTGTGAATGTCCTCAGAGAAAATATGATAAGAAGGGCAGAAGAGACAATGAAAGCATTCTTTGATTCCGGAAGAAGAATTTTTCTTAAAATCCTAAATGGACCTGCAGAATCTAATTTGGCAGATTCAATGCTTTCTGAGCTAACATTCTGGAAAGCTGCAAGATAAAATATAGCTGCGAGTCCAGAGTAAACCCACATTGTAATTATTATGAGGCTTGGAAGGGCCTGAGATGCACTGCCAATCCATGAAAAAGATGGAAGTCCAAGGTGTCTGAAGATATAGTCTATTCCTTCTGACTTTGAATAAATCCAGTCCCATATAATTGCAACAGCTGATAAAGCAATGGCAAGGGGATAAAGGAATAGTGAACTATAAATGGTCTTCAACCTTTGATTTTTCAGGAAGAAAATCAGAGATGCAAACAACACACCCAGAGCATTACATACCAGAAAATTTCCTAGAGTCCATAGCAATGTGCGGCTAAGAGTACTTATGAAATCTGACCTAGCTAGGATTTTTCCATATGTTTGCAGTCCTACAAACTTTATAACTAAACCGCTAGTCGACCAATTTGTGAAAGAGAAATATAAATTCCATAAAAGAAAATACAAAAGAACTGCACCAAAAATTAGTGCAGGAATAGAAAAAATAATGGATTTTTGAAATTTCAAAAATACCTACCTTACCTCTTTCTCTCGTAATATATGGGGGCTATGACCATCAACCCAGTAAGTACCACGAGGAAAGAGACCACGTTGTAAGGCATTCCATTGTCAGAGCTGTGCTGAACAACGCCAGATGTGTTCACTGAAGATGTGGCAACAGAGCCGGATGCTGATGTTGAATTGTTAACCCATGGTGGAAGATAGTTTCCAAATGGGTGTGCAAGCGTCCCCATAAATCCAAAACCGAGACTGTTTGCTGTTTTCCAAGAAGACTGTTCGCTGTTCATTATGCTCTGTAGGCTTGAGTTCCAGTTGCTCTCTTTAGAAGAGGAAATGAAACTCTCCAGTGCGGATTCAAAGGAACTTGCTTGAGAGTCGAACAGACCCCCATCAGATAGCTGGTATACGAACCTGCTGGAATTATGTGAAGCATTGAGTAGAGCCTGGTAGTCTCCCCACTGTGATGGGGTGTTGTAGAAGCTGGGGCTGGTTACGTTGTTATAGAAAGTACTGGCTTTCCATTTCGTGAATACTGCCTGTCCAGCATAAGATGAGAAGTACTTTGCGAATGTCAGACCTGCCTGATCATTTGAACCCACAGGAACCGCTACTGAATCAGTTACCAGAGCGAAGTATCCCTGCGTACCTGGAAATGGCATTGCTATAAGATTGATGTGGTGGTTATGGTCATATGTAGTATTCATAGTACTGGAGTTCATTGGGTATGCAGTTACATTCAGGTAGTCATATGCATAATTGACATACCAGTTTCCATTTGCCTGGAACCCGGATTGGCTGCCTGTGACGCTTGGCATTGCCTTTGTCCATGTGTATGTGCTCATCGAAGTGTTCTCTTCACTGAGAGCTTTCAGATATTCCGAGTTTGTAAGGCTTACAACATTCTTTACTGTTGTGTTTGTAGAGGTGTTCATTACACCGTAAAGGGCCATATCGTATATTTTTGCATTACCCGTCATATTTATTGAATTTGCCAGCAGAAGATCTTCCCATACCTGCATCTGGTCCCAGCCGCCGTCTCCACCAGGAATTGTCCATCCCGGTATACCGTTCCTCTGCAGCTTGGCAGAATCTGCTAGAAGTGCAGTGACATTTTGAGGGAGTTCCTTAATGCTATTGTTGTAAAGAAGCTGTGGATTTATGTATAGCTCAGCTCCACGGTGTGCATCCACTGGAAGGGAGAATGTACTTCCATTGAATGTTCCTGCTTCCAGAACCTGAGGAACGACATTTTTCATGGAATCTGCAATAGAAGTCATATTCACAAACGCTTTTGAATGCCCAGAAGCAGCTTCTATATAGCTCAGCATCTCAGGCCCATAATGAGTCTGGAAACTCTCCGGCGGATTGCCATCTGCTATAAGTGAAAGTATTGCTCCCTTTGCTGCAGAACCACCTGCTCCTGCCTTGAGCTCAGATACAGCTGTCAAATTTGGATATGCTGAATGGAATGCCGCATATTCCTTGTCGACAGCAATTTTCCCTTCTGTGGCCCACCAAGTATAAAATGTAACCGTCTGTGGACCTTTATGAGCAGTCTCTTCGTAAACTACTACCGCCACTGCCGCAACAATTACAACTACGACGATGGCAATAACAGCCCACTTTGTCTTTGAGGATCTTGGACCCTCATCTTGTGGATTACTTTCCATTTAAAATACCTCTAGTTAATCGTTGTAAGGAAAATAATATATTAAAACTTACCTGATTACATATACTAAAGTTGATAAAAAACTGTATATTCAATCATAGAGTCATTAATATTTCTTTTAGTAACAAAAGATTGGAAAATCTTTAACTTTGGAATCTTTACTTCATAACCTGAATCTGTTTTGTGAATATTTGTAAAGCCTCATCCAAACCAGGAACGACAATGCTGTAACCACAAGTACCAGGTATATATCTATTGCATCTGCGTAAAGGAGATTCCCATTGGCAATTGCCCTTTCTATAAGCATCATGAGACCTCTGTGAACCGCATAGGTCTTGTCCTGAATCACTATATACTCAGAGACCTGAAGTCCACCCCAGTAACTCCCGAAAGCCGCCATAGATCCGGTCACCAATCCCGGGAATATTCCTGGAAATAGCAGATATCTTAATTTCTTAAATCCTGAGATTTTGTAGGTTCTGACTATTGTCTTCAATTCAGATGGAATGGAAAGTGCGGAACCATAAACATTGAAGAATATGTAGGCCGCTGCTGAGAGATATGTTACAACGAATACGTCAAAGTTGAATGCTATACGCTCTCCAAGGATTGGCGTGAGTCTGGGTGTGAAGAAGGCAATAATAATAGGCAGGAGTACGGGAACAGGTATAGAATACAGTATCTGAAATCCCCCAGTGAAGAATCGGCCAGTCTTTCCCTTAAGTCCGAAGTAGATGGCGAGAGGGACCATTGTTGCAAAACTTATTGCAAAAACTGTAGCAATTCTTGCCAGATCAAAAAGTGTGGCAAATGTAAGGGTGATAAGTGAAGACCCATTTAGAAGATATTTGGAGAATGCATCAGCAAATCCTGCCTGTGCAACCAAGTATACTGCAATCCCTACAAAAAAAAGAAGAATACCGCCAGTTATAATATTCAGGGAGCGTTCTGAAAATCTTCTTGTTTTGACCCGGTTGAATTCTTTCCCCTCAGATGAACGATTTATGGATTCCAGTGCAGTTACACCTGAGCTCACAACCTGTCTGATCCTTGTGTTTACAGACGATGCTAGAGCTGAGAAACGTGTCTCTCTTGTCACCTCCCCCTCCTCGGGACTTGTTTCAAATTTGTAAGTGCCTGACCTCTTAAGAAGGGGGTTGATTATGAAATAGTATGAAAGGGCAATGGCGCCCACAATGAACAGTATAAGAACCCAGATGAGATCATATTCTCCTGCATTCGCGTACTGGAGGGAGAGAGAACCCACCCCAAATACTCGATAATTTTCGTTCCCAACTGTGATTACCTCACTGAAGGTAATGTAAAAAAGGGCGCTGGCAAAAGAAGGCATTATATTTGCAATGATCTGGTTGTAAGATGCAGGAATATAGAGTTTTGTAAGCCTTTTTAAACCTGAGAATCTGTAAACCTTCACTATATTGAACATCTCGTCTGGTATCTGGCTTACAGACTGATAAACACCAAGTATGAGGTTCCAGATGAGGGCAGTTATTATAAGGAAGTCAACGGCTAATTCAATACCCAAACCTCCCCCAACCCTGTCTATAAGAAAAATGAGTATTATAGGGAAGAAAGACACAACAGGTACAGATTCTAGCACATCAGTTATAGGAATTATAATGGCTCCGGCAGATTTTACTCTGGCAGAAAGTATTCCCAGGAATATAGCCAGCAGCACGGATGCCAGCATGAGAATCCATATTCTACCAAATGTCAGAAGTATTGCATATAGCATGAGGGCAATGGTGTGAAGTGTGATGAACATTCATCACCCACCTCCTCAGCTTCTGCAACCAGAGCGTTCATTCTTTATGCCCCCGAATCACTTAACTGGATTAAGTGATTTTTAGGGGATTAACATATTACACTTAAATATTTTCAGTATGGAGCAGTAAAGGGGATTGTGTCTGTTCAAATTTAGAGAATACAATCTAAATAATTGTGAAAAGTGCAGGGGATGGGATTTGAACCCACGTATCCCTACGGAACCAGACCCTCAATCTGGCGCCTTTGACCAATCTCGACAACCCCTGCCTCTTTCTACCTGATTTGAAAAGTGATTAAGTAATTTTGCCCGACAGCATCCATGATTTTTACCTGCTCTCCCATAATATGATATAAATCAATTTGACCGCATACAGTCAGGAAGGTAAAGTTCATTCTTAACGACAGATATAAATTAGGACATATCCTATAACAGAGGATGACAGTCAGGGAGAGAAGTGCGTTCATAATCGATGCTATCAGGACACCCATAGGAAAGAGGAATGGGGCACTTTCCGAAATTCATCCTGTTGACCTCATGGCAAAGCTTCTCAAGACAGAAATTTCAAGATTCAGGATACCTCCAGAAAACTATGATGATTTAATACTTGGATGTGTCAGTCAGGCAGGGGAGCAGGGCATGAATGTTGCCAGAAACGCATGGCTTTCTGCTGGCCTCCCGGAAACTGTTCCTGCAGTAACTGTGGACAGGCAGTGTGGCTCAAGCCTTCAGGCTGCAACATTTGCAACATATGGTGTTCTATCAGGCATGCAGAAACTTGTTCTTGCTGGAGGGGTAGAATCTATGAGTCGCATCCCTCTCGGAAGCACAATCAATGGCTCATCCAATCCAATAACAATGGACCTGGCGCTGAGATATGGCCTCGACAGAGAATGGTTCAGCCAGGCGAAGGGAGCTGAATCCATTGCCTTGAATTACGGACTCACAAGAGACGAACTGGATGAATTCAGCTACATGAGCCACCTCCGTGCGTCAACAGCTTCCAGAACATTACAGAAGGAGATCTCTCCTGTGGTCGCAGATCTGAGCGGGGATGGAAGCGAAATCGTTACGATACTGGATCATGATGAAGGTGTCAGGTCTTCCCCGGATCTTGAGAAGATGAGAAGCCTGAAGCCTGCCTTTCCAGGCCTGAGGCTCATCACTGCTGCAAACAGCAGTCAGATTTCAGACGGGGCCAGTATATCCATGATCTGCTCGGATGATGCGGTAAGGCAGTATGATCTGAAACCCAGGGCTGAGATAGTGGCAACCTCTGTTGTGGGAGTTGATCCAGTTACCATGCTGACCGGACCCATACCTGCAACCACTTCTGTCCTTGATAAGGCAAATATGGACATTTCGGAGATCGATCTTTTTGAGGTAAACGAGGCTTTTGCACCTGTTGTGCTTGCCTGGCAATCTGAATTTGGAGTTCCACTGGACAGGGTAAATGTTCATGGTGGGGCCATAGCCATGGGACATCCTCTTGGTGCTACGGGAACCAGAATACTTGCTACACTGCTCAATGCACTTGAAGAAAAAGGTAAAAAATATGGTCTTGTGGCCATTTGCGAAGGCGGCGGCATGGCCAATTCGATGATAATAAAAAGGCTCTGAGTATTATTTGTCGCATTTACCGGTTGGGCAGGCTGGATCGAAAGTGGCATCCAGCTTCAGGTACTTATCCGGAACCTTCACTATGAGCTCTGTCATCTCTTTCTCAGCTTCAGGCTTCTTCACCTCAGGCTGCTTTTTCTTAACCTGCTGGGTACCTGAGTAAAGAACCTGTTCCGATTTGCTTCTGTCCCTGTAGACAGTGATTCCTTTGCAGTGCAGATCCTTGGCCATTCTGTATGCCTTTGCTATATCCTCAGGGGTGGCATCAGACGGAAGATTTATGGTCTTTGATACACCTGAATCACAGTATCTCTGGAAGGTGGCCTGCATCAGGACATGCCATTCAGGGTCTATCTCATGAGCAGTGACATATACTCTTTTAAGGTCTTCTGGCAGCTCAACATCATGAAGATTGCCTGTTAGGGCTATCTTATGCATAAGATCCTCAGTGTAGAGGTTCCTGTCTTTAAGAGTCTGCTCAAGTATGGGGTTTACCTCCATGAGTTCCTGTCCGTTAAGCACATGCCTCACAAATGCAAGAGCAAAAAGTGGCTCTATTGAAGAGGAGCAGTTGGCGATGATTGATATAGTACCAGTTGGTGCTATGGTTGTTGTTGTGGAATTCCTCATGAGAACATTGCTCTCTTCATAGGTTGAGCCATACCATCCGGGAAATACTCCCCTCTCTTTCGCAAGGTTTGTTGACTCCAGGTGTGATTCATCCTCAAGGAAGCTCATAACCCTTTCCCCCATTTCAAGTGCGTCACCGGAATTGTATGGAATGCCCATCATTACGAGAAGGTCAGCAAATCCCATATATCCGAGACCTATCTTTCTTGTGGTTCTTGCCATCTTCTCTATTTTGTCAACAGGGAATTTGTTGGCATCTATGACATCGTCAAGGAACCTGGTGGATAGGTGTATGATCTCTCTCAGGTGTTCCATATCGAGTCTGCCATCCTTCACAAATTTTCCAAGGTTTATGGAACCTAGGTTGCATGGTTCGTAGGGCATTAGGGGCTGCTCACCACATGGGTTTGTGGCTTCGATCTCGGCAATGTGCCTGACAGGGTTCTTCCTGTTGATTTCATCAAGGAATATGAGACCGGGGTCTGCTGTCTGCCATGCCTTGTTCACTATGGTGTCCCACATGGTCCTTGCCTTGATCCTGTTCACCACCTTGCCGGTTCTGGGGCTCCTGAGCTCCACATATCCATCGGAATCCAGTTTCTCAAAGAACTCATCAGTCATCCCAACAGATATGTTGAAATTGCTCAGTATTGTGTTCTCAGCATCCTTGCTCAATATGAAGTCCATGATGTTCGGATGATCGAACCTCATGATCCCCATGTTTGCTCCTCTTCTCTTTCCACCCTGCTTTATGACATCTGTGGTTGTGTCAAATATCTTCATGAAAGATACCGGGCCGGAGGCAACTCCCTTTGTTGAGCCAACTATATCGTCCCTCTCCCTAAGCCTTGAGAATGAGAAGCCAGTTCCTCCACCGGATTTGTGAATCATTGCCTGGTACTTCAGGGCATCAAATATCTCTTCTATGGAGTCACCCACCGGAAGGACAAAGCAAGCGGACAGCTGGCCAAGCCTTGCACCTGCATTCATAAGCGTGGGTGAGTTTGGAATGAACTCGAGATTTGTCATCATTTCATAGTACCTGTCAATTATTTCAGGTGCTGATGTTGGCTTTGTGTATACAAAGTTAAGAAACTCGTCAAATGTGCCTTTAAGCTGTCCCTCCTTTGAAAGATTTATGAAAGCTCTTTCAAGAACTTCCACCTGGGTGGTGGACAGGGAGCCTATCATTCTTCCATTCTCTGGTAGATTACCTGTCTTCTGGAATGATCTGTAGTCATAGAGGAGATTCACTATGCCAATGTGTGAGGCAACTCTTCTGAACATCCCGCTTGGTGTCTCAATGATCTTACCCTCCTCATCCTTTATGAGGTATCTTGCCTCAAGTGTTTTGATTGCATTTATGGAAAGTTTGAGATCATCCTTCACACCGAGTCTTTCCTTCTCTTCTCTTATTGTTCTCCTCTTTTCCCTGTATATTATGTATGCCCTTGCAACGTCAGCGTATGAGCCATGATTGCCGCTTGATCCCATTAGAACGGCCTCAACCTTATCCTGAATCTGCTCAACCGTTGGTTTGTCTGTAACTTTTGCGATTTCAGAGACAACCCTGTCCGCCACCCTGTCGGCTTCCTTCATTGTTCCAGTTTTAACGCTGAGCATGGCTTTGTAAATTGCCCTGGTTATCTTTGTCTTGTCAAATGGAGCTTCAGTACCGTCCCTTTTGATTATACTTATTATTCTGCTTGCATGCTTTTCTTCAATGGTCATGGTTATTTCACTCTCTTAATTGGGGCGACCAAGCCGTCAGCGGGCAACTGACCAATATTTTGATATTGGTACCAGTTCTGGTGCCAGGTTTGGTTGCTAACCTGTACAAATTCTACTATTTATTTAAATTTTGGCTTTACTTAGGTGATACAAATGCTTCCTATAAATGTGATCAAAGTAACTGTGAATCCCTATTTTCAAGGTTTTTTCAATAGTATTATTCATGTTTATAATCTTTAAATCTTTCAAGACACTTACCATTCATGAAGCTGGTGGAATGCGTCCCCAATTTCAGTGAAGGACGCAACAGAAGTGTTTTAGACCGTATTGTGGAGTCGATTTCTTCAGTAAAGGGGGTCAAGATACTGGACGTTGAGATGGATGAGAACCATAACAGGTCCGTTGTCTCTTTTTCCGTACCACTGGAAAATGCGGTTGAGGCAGCTTTTCATGGCATAAAGTCTGCTTCTGAGCTGATCGACATGACCCGCCATACTGGTGAACATCCACGGTTTGGAGCTTCTGATGTGGTCCCATTTGTTCCTCTTGAAGAGACCACACTGAAAGACTGTGTTGCCCTGGCAAAGGAACTTGGAAAGAAAGTTGGAGAGGAACTTCGCATACCCGTATATATGTACGGTGAAGCAGCTCTTCTTGAAAGGAGACGGAACCTCGAGGACATAAGGAGCAAGAGCTTCCAGTTTGAGGAACTTCGCCACTCCATAGGCGAAGAGACCTGGAAACCGGATTTCGGCCCGC
>JAKAAJ010000068.1 GCA_021802365.1 Thermoplasmata archaeon
TGAAGTATCCTCTCATTTCATAGTGATCTTCACCACAGTACTCA
Organism: Thermoplasmata archaeon; assembly: GCA_021802365.1. The sequence continues at coordinate 45 of JAKAAJ010000068.1, forward strand.
ACGCATTCGTAGTAGATCTTTCCTGTTTTTTCCGGTGTAAATTCTACATGGTTATACTGCCCCGGTACAGCGTAAACCTGCACACCTGCTCCGATTATAAAGAGATCATGTATGACATCCCCTGAGGTTACATTCAGTGTGTAGTTCGTCCCCTGTATTAGATAAACATGAGTAGATGGTGCTGTCATGTTAGGCAGTTCAAAACTCCATGACCACTGGACGCCTGTGACATTTATGGTGGTTGAATTTACATACAATGAAGGATCATAAGTGTCCTGTGGAATGTTTGCCTCATGACCAAGTATACCATATACATTATACGTCGCACCGCTGGCCAGTAGTATGAGTACTACACCTATAAAAAGAATTTCAACTCTAGTTTTACTGTTCATCTGTAATCCTCCCAGTCACCATTACTAACACCATGCTTGTAAATCGGATACATAAGAATAATTATACTAAATGCTGCAGCAGCTATTCCGGATGACACTACATAATCTATCTGTAGAAGGTTTGACAACCCCGGGTTAGCCACGTAAAAAGTACTGAGTAAAAACTTCAAAAGGAAGAACGCTACTACCCCAATTATAATAGATACTACTAAAATTGAAGCGATAAGCTTTCTGCTATCGTCCATGCGATTGGATAGAAAAATGTTATATTAAGATTTCCTAAGGCACTAGGAAATTAGACACTCTGTCACTACTTTATATAAGATGAATCATTAATTTTATGCTCCCGCACGAAAAGAAAAAATGGAGAGTTTAATCCACGTCCTTTGTGGATAATTTAACTTCTCTCTTCTTGGACTGGGATTCTATTACTTCAAATTTCCCTTTGAATTTTTCCAATACCCTTGGAAGGGAAGTATATTCCATCTCATCCTCAGGCAGTCTGTGTGGCTCAAATGGACCCATTCTTCTGAGATAATCAACAACCTGGGTTGCTGTCCTTCTGGCTCCGTCGAAAGCTGGATCATCAAACATATCAACTGGTCCAGCAAGTTTTCCATCCTTCAACACAAATCCAAGTCCGATAACTTTCGGTGGACCGTCAAATCTTGACATCTTTGCATCTTTCAAACCAACTGGCATGAGCGGGCCATTGAAAGACCCCCTCATCCATCCTGAAACCATGTAAGGAAAAGAAAACGCTTCCATTGCTTCACCTGAGGCGGGAAGTCCAGACTGTATCCTCACAATTCCTGCAGGATCGTCCTTTCCGACATATTCTCCTGCAATAAAGGAAAGCTTGTCTGTACTGATAACCGCTACATTTTCATCGGGCAATTTTTCATGGCTTTTCTTCGTATAGACTCTTTTTATGACATATCTGCTCTTTGAGCCGATAAGGCCCAGTAGATCATACATATGTTCCGGGCAGTCAAGGAAGATTTTCTTGGCCTCTACGATATCCCAGACCTCAAATCTGAAACCATCATGCATATTTGTGTCTATTACCAGTCCAGGCGTATTATAAGGATCAGCAAACATTTTGAAAATTGGGAAATTAAATGCTCCTGGCTCAGTCTTGTCCATCATGTACACAATGAAAGGTTCAGATTTCCTTGGGGTTATTTCCATCTCAGCTATTCCTGGACCCATTCCCTTAATATTTCCGGAAAATGAGTCCTTGAGAAGATCCTGGCCCGCACCATACAATCCGTACTTCTTGGCGACAGATGTCCCAGCTTTAAAAGCATTCCATGCAAGTTCATGAACCTCTGGAGAGTCAACCCCTCTGTCATGAATCATGGTGATCTGAATATCATCCCCCACACTTGAAATATGAAAATCAGAAATTAGTCCCTCGCCATTTTTCTTCACATATGATCCCACTTCATCAACAACCGGACCATAGACCGTTGTATGGCCAGGTAAACTCCCAATATCTGCTTTTATGTGTGAAATTGTAACTTTCATAATTTTCAATTGTCTTTCTATATTTAAATTTTATTCAACAGCAATTCTTGTTTCGTCTATTGATTAAAAAATCTAGATAGGAGTTCGTCATTATTATAACACAAATATCAGTCCACTTTTCGCTTGGAAAAATGTATTAATTAAAATTCCTTTACGAGTCCCGTTGATATCAGATCTCTTAATAGTTCTATTCGCGGTAATCATTTGGGTTGCCCTCATCTATTATTTTGCACCCGGCATCAGGAAGACCAGGAACTTCTCTCCGTATGGTCCTGCTCTGATGGTAAAAATAACTAAGAATAGAGGACTTTTAGATAAAGTTTCCAAGAGATTCCCCGGAAGAGCCTTTTCCCGAATATCAGTTGTTATAGTGATTGCAAGCGCGATAATTGCCATTGCAATGCTAGGCTACGGTATTTTTCTTGGCATTCTTGATCTGAAATCAGGTGTTTCAAGTGCAGCACTACCTGTTACAGAGCTGATTGGCTTACCTGGAATTAACCCCGTGATTCCCATCGGTTATGGAGCTGCTGCTCTTATTTCTGCTGTGGTCATTCATGAGGTGTTTCATGGCATCGTCGCAAGAAAGCACGGTATAAAAGTCAAGTCTGTTGGTGCCCTGTTCTTCATCATCCCCATCGGTGCTTTCGTTGAACCAGATGAGGATGAAATGTTGAAAGCTGACCCCGTTGTTAGGAGAAGGATTGTTGCTGCCGGCCCCGGAATAAATATAGTTATCGGTGTTGTTGCCATTTTAATACTTATCTTTCTGATGGCCCCTTCAGTTCATCCCATACACAATGGTGCTTATCTTGAGGAATCCGGATCAAAATATATTTCAGTTCCAACCGGTTCAGAAATAATCAAATTTGGAAATTACAGTGGAAATAATGTTAACAGTCTGGCAATGAACTCCACACTTGTCCCGGGAAAGATTTACAATGTCACATATTTGGATAAAGGCAAAGAAAAAAATACTACCATGGCAGGTGGTATCATGATCATTTCCACTCTTCCTGATTATCCTGCATATGATAACCTGACACCCGGAGGAATAATACTTTCAGTAGATAATGCCACCATCAGAAATGATACGCAGTTGAACTCAGTTCTGGATGCCGTTAAACCCGGTGATACAGTTAACATTTCAGAGGCAATATTCTCCACAAGTTCTGCGACAGGATTGAAAGTAAAGAATGCAACAATAGGTACTGTTTCCAAATACTCATATTATGCAGAATATGATCCTTCTGCAAACAAGGCTTCCTATAAGAATGAAAGTTTCATAGGTGTTACGGTGGACTATGCAGGGCTTGGAACAGTACCCATATCAGATTTATCCCCAATTATAACTGGAGGGATCATAGTTAAAAACCCTGTGTCCAATTTTCTCGGATATCTTGGCCTGCCATTTGAGGGTCTATCACCGGTACCATCTGGTGTGGCAGCTCTTTTCAGTGTTCCATTTACACCTCTTGTGTTCTGGGGAATTCTTAATACACTTTACTGGGTATTCTGGCTTAATTTCCTTCTGGGTATAACCAATGCCCTCCCATTTGTTGTTCTGGATGGTGGGCAGTTTTTCAGAGATACACTTTTCATAGGAGAAAGAAGAAAATCATTATCCTTCCTCAAAAATGACAGGGTCAAAATTGGAATAAGTACATTCCTGAACATGCTGGTGTTTCTTTTACTATTTGGCTCAGTAATACTTGCTGTGCATGGTGTATAAGCCATGAAAATTCCACTGGGTCTGAAGCGATGAATTAATAATACCAGATGAAATTCACGTAAGGCAGTAGATTAAATTGAGTAATACAACTGTCGTTTCATGGTTGATATAATATGGCATTTCCAGAAGCTGTTGAAAGAAGACTGAACAAGAAAATATGCATGAGATGCGACGCCAGGAATTCCCCAAATGCGACCAGCTGCAGGAAGTGTGGATATACTGGTCTGAGATTCAAAGCAAAGGAAAGAAGAGGGGGACAATAACAGGAAAAGAACCTCCCAAGGTTGGTATTTTACGGATGGAGGGGACTAACAACGAGTACGAGGCTTACAATGCTTTCCTCGAGTCTGGTTGTGAGCCCCAATATGTGCATTTGAACCAGCTGAAAAGAAGAGAGGTATCCCTGGAAGTGTTTTCCGGGCTATTTCTGCCTGGTGGCTTCTCCGCTGGCGATTATATAAGGGCAGGTGCAATTTTCGCAAGCAGGTTAAAAAGTTCAAGCTTCACAGATCTAATCAGATTTATCGATTCAGGAAAACCAGTCGTTGGTGTATGCAATGGCTTTCAGGTTCTTTCTGAGCTGGGGTTTCTTCCGGGGTCTGGTCATAAGAGATCCATAGCACTGGATCATAACGATTCAAACAGATACGAATGCCGATTGACTTACATTAGAAGGGTTTCCAAGAGCCCTGTTTTCAAGAGTCATCTTAAACCGGACCTGCCTTACATTGTTCCAGTAGCCCATGCTGAGGGAAAAATTAGATTTGATGACCAGACAATATATGAGAAACTTATTGATAAAGGTCAGATAATTTTTAAATATTCAACACCGGATGGTCTTGATGGAGATTACCCATGGAACCCGAATGGAACAGCTGGTTCTATTTCCGGCCTCTCAAATCCTGAGGGTAATGTAATAGGTCTCATGCCTCATCCGGAGAGGCTGATGGACCATAATATCAGATACGGTGGAGGAAAAACAGACGAGACCATAGGAAAGGCATTTTTCAGTGATCTCAGAGAATATCTGTCCGCATTCTAATTTGAATTATATCCCCTTGAAATTGAATTTAAGAGCTCAGCGGCATTATCTCTGAATTCTTGAAGCGTCCTGTCATTAACCAGCATGAAATCCGAAAGTGAGATTGTTCTGCCTATTCCCCATTCAAGCTCACGCGTGTCCCTCTTAACAAGGCCAGCTTCATCTTTTATATCATCAGGGCGGCTTCTCTTCTTTA
>JAKAAJ010000069.1 GCA_021802365.1 Thermoplasmata archaeon
TCTAATGACCTCAGCACCACCTTTACTTCTGAAATAAGTTGCTTTTTCAAGGATAGAATCTGATGGAACTGCAAATTTCCAGCCCAGATTTATGAGATCGGGGATGACTTTTAAGGACTTTTCCTCCTGCATACCATCAGTCAATAGACCTTTTAGGAAAGCCATCTCAGAAATCATCGTGAATCCAATTTTTTTTACCATTGCAATGGAACTGAGGTTATCTTCATGTATAAGGAGACGGGCACTTCGGAAACCATTTTCCCTGGCTAATTCACAGGCTCTTTCAGTAAGGCTGCTGCCAATATGCATTCTCCTGAATTCCGGTAAAACGCGTACGCCGCTGAACCAGACCGATTTATCCTCCATTTCCTCAACTTTCATGAAGCCTGCAGCTCTACCTTCAACGTATGACAATAGAACCCATCCCTCATCAAGGTATGAAGGCCCCAGCCTGTTTATGTAATCCATATAACCGGATCTGCTGGATATTTCGCTGATTTCATCCCAGTTCTTCTGTCCAGCCAAAATAATTTCCATTCATATCAAAAGTTTATGAAACAGTTAAGCATATAATTTATTACGATGCTATCTCTCTGCCAGATTTGCGGAAACCCTGCGGAATCCGCATGTGATTCATGTCATGGATTCTTCTGCAGGCTGCATATGGGCCAGAACCATCTCTGCGTTTCCTGCAATGAAAAGTTCAGGGGGAGAAACATTGATAAAACGGTAAAGAGAATGTTCTAGATTCTGAGCCTGAAGCTTTTTAGCCAGTTGATATCGCTCTGGTAAATGCCTCTAATGTCATTCAGATCATAATATATCATGGCCAGTCTTTCAAGACCCATTCCCCAGGCAATTGCAGGCTCGTCAAGTCCCAGTGGCTTCAGAACTTCAGGCCTGAATATACCGGATCCTCCAAGTTCCACTTCTTTCCCATCTATTTCCACTACAACATCCATGCTTGGTTCCGTATAAGGGTAGTAGGACGGTACAAGCCTTATTTTTGAAAATCCCAGTCTGCTGTAGAACTCTTCCATCAGCCATTTAAGCGTTGAAAGGTTTGCGTCTTCTGCATAATATGCCCCCTCTATCTGGTGTAGCTCTGCAAGATGCTTCCAGTCCACACTCTCATGTCTGAAGACCCTGTCTATGGAGAAAACAGCAGCAGGTGCTTTTCCTATATGGTAAAGATTTCTGATAGTGCTCACAGTTGTATGTGTCCTGAGAAGCAGTTTTTTGGCCTCACTCTCAGACCATTTGTAGCCCCATCCAGTATATCCCCTGATGCCCCTCTCATGGACTTTTTTCAGAATAGGGAGAATTTCCGGATCCTCGAATTCAGGTTCATGGTCAGTTTCTATGTAGAATGTATCCTGCATTTCCCTTGCTGGGTGATCCTGTGGTATGAAAAGAGCATCCATGTTCCATCCTGAATACTCTATGAAGTGTCCTCTCATCTCTGAAAAACCCATATCAAGGAATATTCGAGAAACCTCTTCTCTGAGGTAACTCAGGGGATGGAGAAAGCTACCTGAAACATTTTCACCTGCCATATTGAGATCGTACTTTCTGAACCTGGCAGATTTCCATGCCCCGCTGGATATCATTTCCGGAGTAAGCTGACCAATTGCCCCTTCTGAGCTTCTCAGCAGGATCTGCCTTCCTTCTGGATTTATTCTCAACTTTCTCTTCTGATATCTTCTCTCAACTATCATATTGCCTCTTTTTCTGAAGGTTTCGAGGCAATCATTGCCGGGGTATTTTCCCTCTGCAACGGAGCTAAGGCATTGCAATCTTCTCTGCAATTCAGTCTCTATATATTCCCCGTTCTCAATCTTGAAATTTCCTCCACTGGGTCTGACCCCAAGCTTGGCAAGTTGAGTTATACCTATCTTTACAATCTCTGGTGGAATCACACTGTTCAATTCTTCAATAGAAACCTGACCCTTCTGCAGGGTATAATTATAAACAAGAGCTTCTGGCAGCCCCTCTTTCAGGCTTTTCTTTCCCTCCTCCCCGAGTTCATAAATTATCTCTTCAGTGGATTCCTCATCTACGAATCCCTTCTTTATAAGCCATGATACTGCACTTCTTACTATCTGTGTACCGTAATCTGTTAAAACTATTTCCTGCTCCGGAATCATTCCTTTTTGCTCATTTTCCTGCAGGAATCTTAGAACTGCAAGCTCCTGTGAACTGAGATCCTCTTCATTGCCGGATTCATTCTCATTCATTGATGATTCAGTATATCAAGGCAAATATAAATTGATTCACACCAGAAATCCCAGTTAAACAGATAGCAGACTCATCCTTTCAACTATTCTGAAAAATTTAAGAACTTTCCCGGTAATTTTTGAACGCAGTATTATCTGAAATTTGCGGAAGCGCAGAACATGACCTGGATTTAATTGTTCCAGACGATTCACAGCGAAAAAACTTCAATCTGGAGAATTGAGAAATTATTTGTGCTATAAATTAAATGTGATAATTTATATTAATACCTGACATACCTCCCAGTGAAGCATGCCTCAGCAGCAGTGGTGGTACTTTCATTCGTTCTCATAGCCTCTGCTTTGGGGGCTTTTCTCCCTTATAATTCCTCTGATTCCACTCAATCTGTCTATCATACAAATGCAGGAGTGATCTCTGATTCACATGTAAATGGAAATATATCTGCATCTGGAAATGTAACATTCAATTTTAACGGCCTGCCTTCAAACACTTCGGTCAGGCTTCAGGTGAATGGTATCATCGGGACAACATCAAGCGGAAAGCTGAAAATCGCACTTCCATATGGCAATTATTCATATGCTGCAGTCAATGAAAGGGGCTATGTTTCTCCAAACTGGACCGGTCATTTCTACTTACATTCCTTCGGCCTTGTTATTGATGTAAATTATACTGGCATTCCGTTTCAGAGTTCCGGTCTGACTCTGAATAATGGGTCATCATTCAGTATCTATTCCCATGCAGATTCCAACAATGCCACTCCCCTGAATTCTGTTTTTGATAATTCAAATGGAAAGATATACGCAATAACCTCATTCCCTCAGGGGTTCTATATAATTGGCAATTCCTCTGAGCAGTTCGTTCATACTTCAGGGCAACCCGAGGATATTGCAGTTGTTCAGAGCACTGGGGATCTGGCAGTTGCGGAGAATTCCTCTGTTTTCATCTATTCTCCTGACGGCACAATCGTTAATTCTTTAAACGTGCCATTTCAGCCAAATGCTATTCTCTTTGATAATTTCACCAATACTCTCTGGCTGGGGACAGATTCAGGAATATACGTATTAAACGCTTCAACTCTTTCATCTGTCTCTCAGATAGACGGGATCAACATACAGATCCCTGGCCAGATGGCTCTGGACACAATAAACGGTTCTGTATTTGCACTCAACGTTTCCTCGAACTATTCAGAAAATTATCTGTTCACCATTTCAGGAAATTATAAGATCTCTTCATCAAACAGCCTTGGCTCATTTGCAGGTGAAGTTGCTTTCCTTCCTGAGTATAACCGTGTTTATGTCTCTACAATTTCTCAGGAACAGAACACACTTTTTTATCTTGGGGATGGCATTCTTCACCCTGTTAATGGTTCTTCCGGAGCTTACTCCGTGGGTTATCTGGGGGTTCTGAATTCAATTTACTTCATCAATGAACTGGGAGATATTTATCTGATCAATCCGCTGAACAGCTCTCTTGTTCAGATAATGAAATCCAGTACTCTGCCAAACCTTTTGATGGATGGACTTAATGACACGTACACCATGCTATCAACACAGAATGGGGTTATTTCATACACCGGCATAGGAGGGAAGGTGTACAACCTCACATTCAAAGAGCATGGACTGACAGCCGGTACTGAATGGTCAGTTTCAGTGGATAACTATACTGAGGATTCCAGTGGGAGCTCCATAACTTTCTTTGAAACTGCCGGCCCTTTTGCTGCTTATTTCAATACAACATCTCACTATTCTTATAAAAGATCAATAAGTTTGAACTTAAGTACCTCAACATTGGTCAATATTTCGTTCATTAAACTCTATTCTCTTTTGATAAATTCAATTGGAATGCCACAGAATTCTTACCTTAACATAACCATTGCCGGGAATCATATAAACACATCAATGAGTCATTATGTATTGTATCTTGTTAATGGAACATATAATTATTCAGCTCAGGCCTCAAGTGGGTACCTCATATCGCCGAACAATGGTACAATAGTAATCGATGGATCAGACAGGATAATCAACCTCACATGGGCTCTGTATACATATGCATTTGTTATCGAGGAAATTGGGCTCCCATCAGGTATTCACTGGTCCATTTACTTAGGTGGCGTTCAGTACAGTTCCAGTAACAATGTTATAGAAGTCAATCTGTCAAATGGTTCATATTCGCTTGCAGTAGGCTATGTCCCAGGATATTTCGCACTGCCTTATCCTTCACAGTTTAATATTTCTGGAAAAAACGCAAATCTGAACATAGATTTCAAGCAGACAAAGTTCAATCTCAGTTTCGAAATTAAGAACTACACCGGAGAATATCCTTTAATTGTAAGTTTAAGCTCCCTGAGGCTTCAGGAGAACTCCTCTAATTTCTCAGTTATGGTGCCTAATGGTTCATACAGATTCAGCATTGTATTCCCGGGCAATGTCTGGAAGAAAGTTGATGGCATCGTAAATATATCCGACTCAGGAAAAAACGTAATAGTGGTGGCTGAAAAACAGTTCTATTCGATTTCAGTTCATGAATCCGGGCTTTCTGCAGGTACCCTCTGGGGCTTCAATCTTTCCGGAATTCTAATTTCGGGAAATACATCAGTTCTCTCTGAAAGAGTTACCAATGGCACATACACTGTGAACCCGGTTCTTGTCAACGGATATGAACC
>JAKAAJ010000070.1 GCA_021802365.1 Thermoplasmata archaeon
TGAGGATACATGGCAGCGTTGACACTGAGAAATTTTTCAGTATCATTAAAAGATCATACCCCTTCAGGGATCTTGATCATGAAGAGTATGTTCGCACTCTTGAGTTCCTGGCATCCATAAACAAGATATACCTTGAAGGGGAGAGAGCAGGAAGGCGTCGCGGTGTCCTGAACTACTTCATTGAGAACATATCCATGATTCCCAGCGAGAAGAATTACAAGGTCATAGACACTGTGAACAGGAAATTTGTTGGAACTCTGGACGAACGTTATGTTGTCAATGAGATTGAGCCAGGGAGCTATTTTGTCATAAGGGGCTCCACCTGGCGGACTATCAGAATAGACGGGGAGAAGATACTTGTTGAGCCATTTCCAACAGCTGCGATTGCTCCGAAATGGAGCGGGGAGGAGATTCCTGTGCTGCCAGATGTTGCACAGAAGGTCTCCCATAACCGTGAATCCGGAGTAGTACCTGATTTCATAGATAGCAGATCAGTTCCACTGCTTCAGGAATGGTATATGAAGAATCATGCAAGATCAGATAATTGTATTATTGAAACAAGGATGAATGAGATAGTTATTCAGCCTGTTCTTGGAACCAGGGCAAACTTTGCACTTGCGGAGATCTTTTCCGGTATACTTTCCGGGGTGACCGGGGAAAGCGTGGAGATGGATTATTCTCCATATCACATTTATGCTAGGGCCGGAAGAAGAATATCGGCGGATGAGGTCAGGCGCATACTTCTAAGCATTGAGCCGGATAATCTCATGAGCCATATTGTTGGCATTGCAAGGAGATCAAGATTCTTCAATGGAGTATTCCTGTATGAAGCTAGAAAATTCGGTGTCATTTCCAACGAATCTGACATTAGCAGGATGAGATTCGAGAAGATTGTCGATTCTTACCTGGATACCCCACTGTTCAGGGATTCAATCAGGAAGATGATTTCAGATTACATGGATCTTGACACACTGGGGGCATTCCTGAGGGGTCTGAGGGATGGAAAGGTATCCATGGAACTCAATGACTCAATATCCGATTCCAGCAACATATTTGTAAGCCATTATTCTGAGCGGGTGGCTCCACTTAAACCGACAAAGACAATTCTTGACGCTGTAAAGAAAAGGCTCATGAATGAGGAGGTGACCCTTTACTGTACATCCTGCAGGTATGTGAGAACAATGAGAATCCGCGATATCACTGCTATAAAATGCAGCAATTGCGGGAGCTCCCTGGTTGCAACACTTTCGCCATTTGAGAAAGGAATTCTTTCAGAGGCGGATCCTGAAACTCCCGAGGGAAGAAAGGTTCTTCGCAGACTAAGCAAGAACGCGCACCTCGTGAGGGAACGGGGCATGCAGGCTGTAATGGTTATGGCTGCCAGAGGTATAGGCCCTGAGACTGCCTCAAGAATGCTTCAGGTATCATATCTCAATGAGGATGATTTCATCAAGGCAATCCTTACAGGCGAGATGGATTATGCCAAAAACCGCAGATTCTGGGATTGATAGTGGAAACCTTTAAATTAATCCTATTCAATATGTTTTGACGATGCGGAAGAATTTTATTCTGAAACTTCTGGACCGCTACAGACTCAAGAACTCCACCATCCCCATTATTGTTGAAGGGAAGAATGATGTTGAGAGCCTCAGAAGGCTCAGTTTCAGCGGAGAGATAATTACCGTGAACTCAGGTCTTCCCCTTGTCTCTCTGTCTGAACGTATCTCTGAGAATTACAGGGAGGTCATTATTCTTACAGATTTTGACAGAAAAGGTGTGGAATTGAGGGAGCATCTGGGTAATTACCTCAATGGATCCGGGTGCAGGATGGACACCTATCTCTGGGAGAACCTCAAGAAGAAACTTCCAGTCAAGACCGTTGAGGAGCTTCCATATTCTATTGAAAGGGTCGAGGGAGAATTGTGAACCTCCCTCAGTGTTAGGTGAAAATTATCTATCCCGAACGAATCATGAAAGCGTGGCATCCAATTTCACAATTCTTTTCGCGGGCACCGGAGGATCATGGCCCACACCCGGGCGCGGGCTTCCTGCAGTGGTCCTGCGGATTGGCAGCGTGACAAACCTTCTGGACTGCGGAGAGGGAACTCAGAAGCAGCTCATGAAGAGCAATGTTTCATTCATGTCTATAGACAACATATTCATCTCACACTTTCATGGAGATCATTTCCTTGGAATTCTGGGAATGGTACAGAGCATGTCCTTCAATGGAAGGACACAGGATCTGAATATATACGGGCCGAAAGGAGCCATAAGGATACTTTCAAACGCCTTTGGAGCAGGCTATTACAGGCTGGGATTCAGCATCAAGGTAACTGAATTTCTCTATGACCAGGAGTATGAGTTCCCGGGTTTCACAGTGAGGACATTCAGGAACGACCATCCTGTTCCAGCTATGTCTTTCAGGTTTCAGGAAGAAAGCACAGTGAGGATCGATGGAGAGAAGGCACGTGAGCTTGGTGTTCCGGTCAGGAGGCTTGAGGAGCTCAGAAGAAAAGGGGAGATAGAGCACAATGGCAGAACCTTTCTTCTGTCAGATATATCTGCTGGAATAAGAAGGGGAAGGTCTGTTGTATACACGGGCGATACAAGGCCTCTCGAGGGGATGAAGCAGTTTGCAAAGGATGCGGATGTCCTCATACATGATACAACCACTGACTCATCCATTGAGGAACGTACAAACGAATACGGCCACACAACCTCAAGGCAGGCTGCTGCAATTGCCAAAGCTGCATGTGTTGGAAAATTGTTTCTGTTCCATTACAGCCCCAGGTACGGGGATTATGCTAAGCTGGTTGCAGAAGCGAGAGACGTGTTTCCAGAGTCGGAGCCAAGCAGGGAGATGCTGGAATATGAAATCAAGGTGAGGCGGGACTGACTTTCTCCATCTTTTTCTGAGCAGCGAGAGCCAGCCTTCTCAGTGCATTTTCTGTTCCTTCAGTAAAATGCTTCCTGATGAAACCTTTCATTATGAGCATTCTAAATGACAGCTTGATCTCCCATTTCACCACCATCAGGGTTCCACCATCACGCTGCCTGAACTCCACCATCTTATAACCTGTGAATGGACCGCTATGGTAGTTTTCAGTGCATTTCATATTCTCCTGGTCCCATATGTAGGACATCTTACCTGATGCCGGAAATGCGAACCTGATAGAATACATCCCACCGCCTACATCACGTATCTCTCTGATTCCATGCCAGTATTCAGGAAGATCATGCCAGTTCCTGACCAGGCCCATCAGCAGGGCAGGCGGCGCATCGGCTTCCTGTTTCACCTCAATACTGATCTCTCCCACCATGTCACTTCACCAGCGGTCCCGTGCTGATTCCCCTTGATCCGGAGTATGTTCCGGACCTCTCAGCGTATCCATGTTCCGGTTCAGAAACCATCCTGTGAAACACAATCTGGGCAATCCTTTCACCTGATTTCAGGTCAATGCTTTCCAGTCCGAAATTGAATATTGATAATGTCAGGTTACCGGTAAAGCCAGACTCAACTGCTCCAAATGATCCCATAAGCCCCCGCCTGGCGTAGCTGGAACGAAGCCATATCTGTCCCATTATACCCGAGGGCATCGCAAGGTACTCCAGTGTAGAGACCCAGATTCCAGAGCCAGGATCAAGCCTTGCCTCTTTAACCTCTGATGAAGTTCCAAAATGCTTCAGTGCACCGATCCTCAGATCGTAGCCGTTTGGAGTTACGGATTCAGGAGAAAAATTCTCAGATATGAGGGTTCCTTCTTTTGCCAGAGAAATTATGAGGTGATCGGGGAGGGCTGACATCCATAGCTCATGATTCACTGTGAGATAATTTTTCCCCTTTCTCTGATCTGTTTATTCCTGTCATTGCAACATAGAATGTAATGGCCAGGAAGAAAGAAACGAAATAACTGATGTCAAGCCCCTGGAGATATCTGGCAAATATTCCTTCATAGATGACCCCCGGATTCATGAACAGCACAGATATGAGAAGAGATGCCAGATAGGCGATCATTCCAGCAGGGATTGAAACCTTCCTCTCACCATAGGTATATCTGCATATGAAGTAATGAGCAATAAGTACTCCCAGCCATGGGGTTATCCAGTAATCAAGCAGCAGAAGGAAGGTCTCGTAGAAGCCATAGAAATTGGAGAAACCGATTATTCCAAGAATTGTTGAAATAATGAGTCCGGGAATAAGGGCATGGATGTTCTTCAGCTTTGTGAATACTGTCTGTATGCTCCTTGAATTTGAATACAGATTCACAGCATTGGCGGCAATACCTCCCAGAAAGAGTGCTACTACACCTATTATCCGGAAACCTCCAAGAAGAGAGGTCATGAGAGAAACAGCATTTCCACCTGGATTTCCGCTGGCAAGAGCTACCATCATTCCAAGTACCTCCACCCAGAATGTCGATATTATTCCCCCAAGAAGCGTGTAAGAAAAAGATCTGACGGGGGCCCTCTTACCATAAACGAAACGGGAATAGTCAGAGGCATATGGTCCCCATGCCATGATGTAGGAGAAAGATGTTGCAAGGGTGATGCCGAAAGCAGCAAAAAATGGCACTGTAAGAGTCTGGGGCGCCAAAATGCGTGGTATCCCGGTGGAAATGACAAGGTATGTTATGAAAGCGAACAGAATACCCAGAATCACTGACAGAACAGTCTCTATCTTTCTCACAGACTCATGCCCGAAATAGACCAGCGTGAAAACTATAACCGAAACTGCAAGTATGATGGGAATTATGAGATTACTGGGTAGTACCGAATCTATGAAAAGTGAGGCAAGTATCAGATTCACGGAGAGCCAGCCAAGAGAATTCCCCCACTGGAGGAA
>JAKAAJ010000071.1 GCA_021802365.1 Thermoplasmata archaeon
TGGCCTGGATGTGCACGCGGAATATGATTAGGGAGGAGAATAACCTTGTTGTTGTTATGGAAGAGGGAGTAAGAACCTACAACATGCTGGTGGACTGGATTCTCAAGCATGTTGGGAAGCTGATGTTCAGGCGGTAAAAGAAATTAAAGATGTTCCCCAGTCAGAATTTATTCTGAGTTAGGAAATACCCCCCAGTCTGTAAATATTCCCTATATCGATGGCCCTCAAGAGCATCTTACAAAAAGAAAGAAGGAATCTCTGATGAAATGTTTTCTGCTCCTGCCTGAATGGGTTCAGGTATCACATAATGCATTTGGTTTCCGTTACTTAAAAGCGAAACTAAGCCACCTAGAATACAATTAAAATCAAGGCCATATTTTTCTTGGAACCATTTAGCAAGGAAGATAGTTAAAGATATTAGTAATATTATATATATTTGGTTAAATGTTTAAAGAGTTCCCTGATTATTCATCTTTCTGAAACCCGGGACAAGAGTAAGTGTATTCTGAATGTCAGATGCATATGAGAAGCATTGTACGATAAAGTTATGCCGTGAGCCGGGATTGAACCAGCGACCTCCAGATCTTCAGTCTGGCGCTCTCCCAACTGAGCTATCACGGCGTAAATTAGGGATTGTTTTACCTTATTTAATTATTGGTCTTACAGGGACATTGATATTAATATGAAATGCGAAACCACAAAGGGGAATTATTTATACTGTTTTGTCGAATCTCACCAGGAAATTTCAGATGGTGTCCCTGAATATTAAGAATCTAAAAGAATCAGGAGCTGAGAATCTTATCAGATCGGCAACCCTGTTCTTTCAGGCTGGAATAACGGCTTTGGTATGGGTTTCCATGCCATTTGCAATTGAGTCGTTCAGAGGAAGCCTCTTTCTTATAGGAATAGCCGCATCCATCGGCATATTTTCGCAGACACTCTTCAGGATACCTCTTTTCTTTTATATTGAGAGAGCTGGGAAAAGCACCATTCCAAGCGTATCACTTATAATTGCCGGACTATCACTGATAATTCTAACATTATCACAGAATTTTGCAACATATGCCTTAGGATTTGCTATATTCGGTTTTTCATCCGCTATGTCCACCCCCATGACAGGACTGAAAGACAGCGGCCTTACAATATATAAACCCCTTAATGACATATACAGCATCAGGGTATTTTCCACACTTGGAATTTTTGTTATACTTGGCCTTTCGGCAGTGTATAAGGGATCCATCGATAGCCTCTATGCGGTTCTGTCTTTGTTTGGCCTCATTGTGGGACTCTTCGGGCTCATAATGAAAGGAAACAAGGTTGAGAAACTCCCCAAACTTGGATCGCATACGTCAATGAAGAAGTTCTTCACTGGAGGAAAGACATACCTGAAATCATTTGATGACCTAAGGAATAGAAGGCTGACATACCTTATTCTAATTACGGATCTTGGCATATTTCTGTCAATAACAATGACATTCCCATTTATTTCATCACTTGGTTCAATCGATGCTTTGTCTAGATCGGACATTTTCATTGTTTTTGCTCTCTTTGCAGTTGGGGCATTTTTCATCGAGACCTATGGAAGGATACTACAGCTGAAAGGGATGCCTAACATTCTGTATTTTGCCAGGCCAATGATAATTCTGATCTCTTTCCTCCTTTTCTCACTGGCCGGGATATCATCACTTTTTGTATCCGGCCTGATATTCATATTCATATGGTTATCAAGTGATCGCCTATCTGCAAGTTCTTTGCCCAATCATATGGAACCATCCGATGCAAATAAACTGCCAAGAATGGAGACTACTTTTCTTGTCCCCCTTAGTTTTATGGTTCCATTGATTGGATCTCTTCTCTGGTACTTGTCCCCCAGAACCCTTTTTGCGTTCGCACTTATTCCACTTGCATTTTCCGTGGCCTGTGCCTTTGTTGTGGAGGAGCGTTTCTGGCCCGGACATAATACTCATGGAAAACCTGCCAGAGACCTCCACTGATTACTCAAGGAACTCTTGAATTGAGATGAAATTAGGGCACTTTTAGAAAGAAAGGAGCATGCGTACCGATATCAAAAAATGGAAAGCCCGAATGCCCGGCATGGAATATTGCTAAATCCTTTTCAATAGAAAGTATTTTTTAATTGAAATTTTAAAGAAGGTTTTTTAGTGATAATATTCTTTACATCCATGGCTGAAGAATTCAAAATAAAGGAAGAGGAGTCAACCATCAAAACCCATGACGGGACAGATCTGAAATATTTTTCAGCATGGCCTGACGATGGGAAGAAACATCCCGGCGTTATGGTTGTAATGGAAATATGGGGCTTGACAGATTTCATCAGAAACTTTTCAAGGAGGCTTGCTAGAAAAGGGTATGTGACATTCGCGCCACACCTCTATTCAAGACCGGATCAGATTGATCTTTTTACAGAGGAAAATATAATGGATGCCATGAGGCCTTTCTGGTCCCTTCCACCTGAGAAAAGGGGTGACCAGAACGCAGTAAATGAACTGCTTTCGAAATCTTCCGAAACTTCAAGAAAGATCATACAGAAGGTAATGTTCAACAGGAAGGAGACGGAGAAAGATATGATTAAAGATCTTGAGGCTTCATACAACCACTTCTTTGACCAGAACAAGACAAAGAGGGGAATTGTGGGCTTCTGCCTGGGCGGAGGGCTTGCCTTCCAGCTGTCTACCCAGAAACATTTTGACGCATCTGCAATATTCTATGGCGCAAATCCCCACAACATAGATGATCTCGCAAATATTAAAGGTTCGATCCTTGGTATTTATGCGGGAGAGGATGGATCAATCAACTCTGGACTTCCTGCCCTCGTAGAAAATGTAGTTAAGCACAAGAATGATTTTGAGATGAAGATCTATCCCGGCACCTATCATGCTTTCTTCAATGATACCGGTATGAGCTATCACAAGGAAGCAGCTGAAGATGCGTGGGACAGGCTACTTACATTTTACAGGAAAAAACTGGGTGAATATCATGCCTGAAGATGAGGGTATTGTCGACGGATGTTTCCTCACCTGGGTACAGGTGACGGATCATTTCAGGGATCAGGGAAAGATAACTGAGAAAACTAAAAACTTCAGGGAAGCAAAACATTAATTCTTTTTATTTTCGTTTCATGCACATACTACCATAATTTTTATATATTCTATGAATTAAACATCTGAATCATGAATACAGAAAGACTTGAATATGGAAGCATGGGTGCTGGGCTTATCGTTGGAATATTGCTGCTCGTGCTCCTTGGCTGGATCCCATTTACAGGCTGGATCATTGCCGGCTTTGCTGCAGGTCTGGCTGCTAGAGGCTCAATCAGAGGCTTTTTCTCTGGGCTTATTGCTGGAGTGATAGTATCAGCTGTCCTGATTGCTGTGATTCTTTTTGTCAATGTAGGGGATATCAACACAATATTCAGCTATTTTGGCACCAGCAGCCTGGTAGTTTCAATCTACACAGTTGTAATGCATCTGGAGAACTTAAGCTCAGTTGCACTTATCAAAGCTATTGTGATAAATGGTATCGCAATACCAGCAATTGGTGGTCTGGTAGGTGGAAGCATCCTGTCAAGAGGATACATGGTTGTGGAGCAGGAAGAGCAAGAGCAGCCTGCATCATCACCTACCCAGGTAGCACCAGAACCCGCAGGAAAGGATTAAAATTAAAGGAATCCAGACCTGCTTCCGAATATTTTTTCCGATAACCTGAGGTTGTCGTACTCCCTGTCCATCATCATTATTGAAAGACCATACGAATCTCTGTAGAATTTCTCGACACCGAAGTCTTCAAAGTATCCGTAACCCCCATGGTACTGAATTGCCGCTTTGGTGGCAGTCCTTGCGAACCCGGTGCTTCTGACCTTCAGTTTAAGGGCTTTTTCATCGTCCATGGATTCCATGTTGTCCAGATAGAATTCCATTATATCCAGATCAGCCATGAGTTCAGATATCCTCCTTGAGACGGGGCTGTAGTCCTTCAGGCTGTGCTCAAAGGTTTTTCTCACAGTTACGTAATCTGCTACTTTTCTAAGAGCACCTCTTGAAATTCCCAGAGCTATGGCCGAAACACCGGGGTCCATGGTGGACAGTATCTCTTTCATGAATTTCCCCTTCCACCCGTCTATTATGGAAAAATCATCAGAATCCACGCTGACATCCCCATTTTTAAGGCCTCTGAATGAAAGAGGCTTCCTTTCCTCTCGCACCTTTATTCCGGAAAATATTACCGCGGCAGAATCCCCAGAAATAGGTGCAATAAGTATATCTGATCCCGGGGAAGGTACGTTTTTGAGCATCCCCTTAAGTCTGCCACCAGTTTCACTCAGTGTCTGTCCCGGCATCCTTTCAGATACAAATGTACCAGGAATGCATGTTACTTTCAGATTCCCCTGGGCAACATCCTGAATCTTCTCTCTGGAGGCATTTAGGATGAACTGGCCTGCAATGGAATTTGTGATCAGCAGTTTTGCAGCAGAAGATGGGCTGTATGAGGCAAAAACCTCAAGCATTGCGAAGAATGAGGACCTGTCGATTCCAGATCCGCCGTCCTGAGGATCGAAGAGGGCACCGAGAAAACCCTGTGAGGCCATTGCCTGAAGCATGCCGTCGTCTATGCCCTTTCGCTCAATTTCCAGAGCTCTGTTTGCTATATTCTTCTGGCAGAATTCCTCTACCGCACCCCTGATAAGATCAGAACTTTCTGACATTTTACATCTGGCCTCCTTTCAAAAATGTACGTGCTATGACAAGT
>JAKAAJ010000072.1 GCA_021802365.1 Thermoplasmata archaeon
CCGTTTCTGGAACGATATACTACTACTACGATCAAACATCGTCGGATGTTCCGTTTATACAGTCAATCATAAGTCACTTCGAGAAGTTGTATCCAGGAGTGACCGTAAAATCAAATAACATTGCAGCTACCTCTATAGTTTCAACAGTTGAGGCAGAAGTCAACGCAGCGAATGGACAGACTATAGTCATGAGCATTGACAACCTGGATATTGGAACCCTTTACTATGGTGGATACCTTCAGCCAATTACCAACTCAACTCTTATGGCAATTGAGCCAAATGGCGGTATGATATCCTCCATGAACAACCTTACAGACAAAATGATGAGCCAGTTTGACGGCCTCTATTTCCTTCCACAGGGAGTTAACATACCACTTGTATGGGTAAACATGAATGCCCTGAACGCAGCTGGAATTAAGACACTGCCATCTAACAACACCCAGCTGATGAATGATGCAAAAGCTCTCTATAAGCACTATGGAGTTGGCATGATCAACTTCCAGGGACACGGCGGTGCCAGTACTGCAACAGAACTTTACCAGTGGATAGTCCAGATGGGTGGAAACCCAATGATGTTCAACTCTACTGCAGATATACACGCATTTGAGTTCCTGTACAACCTGAGCCCATATTTCAGCCCAGAGTACAAGACATCATACTGGAAGAACTACCTTGGACTTTCATCAAACAAGTATTCAATGATGGACTACCAGTGGCCAGGATCAGTTAATCTGACTGCTCTGGGAATGAACACATCAAAGACAAACTCGGTCCTCAATGTTTCACTGCAGGCCATGAAAGAGGGAGTATTCCTCAGAGACCCTGTACAGTGGATATCTGAATGGCAAAACCTCATAGATAATGCCTGGACGCAGATAATCGTGGATCATGGAAACTACTCTAAGATACCATCAATACTGAGTTCCGAGAACAGTTCAATGTACAGTTATCTGCTCAGCACTTACAACTATACAGTTGCACATAACTACGAGATGGGGTATTACAAACCTATATCTGTCTGATTTAAACTTTATTTTTTTTATTAATCTACAATAAATTTTTTTACCATTTTCTTTTTATGAAGCCTGAAAGATTTGCCAGATGAGATTGTAGCAATTAACAAACTCAAGTCGCCTGAAGGGTTTCTATATGCAGGGTACCCCAAGTTCATGTCGTTGTTCGGACGAGATTCTATGATAACGTCCCTTTCCCTCATTGAAATGTATCCGAACATTGCAATCGCGAGCCTGAAATCTCTCGCAAAGTTTCAAGGAAAAACTTATGATTTTGAAATAGCTGAAAGCCCTGGAAAAATTCCTCATGAGGTAAATCTTGATATTTCTCTGATTGAGAAGAGGTCCAAAGATGTTCCCTGGCTTAAGTATGGTCCCAATTATTTCTCAGTTGATAGTACCCCTCTATACGTCATAACACTTCTCACTTATCTGAAAAGTAAGGCAAATGATCTGAATACACAGATGCTGAATAGTCTCAAAGTGTCCATTGAATTCCTGTTGAGTTCTGTTCATGAAAGGGAATTTCTTGGTTATGACAAATCCCCTGTGGCAAAGGGCCTTGCCTCGCAGTGCTGGAGAGATGGAATAGGAGATATTCTGGAGAGACTGAAATCTCCTGTTTTTGTTTCAGGAGTACAGGCTTTCTTTGTAGAAGCCTTTGATCTTATCTTGTGTTCGGGTACAGAGATACAGGAATTCCTAGGCCCTGACATGTTAAATGAAGTTAGGGAGAGGCTATCCTTGCTGAGAGCATTGTTCTACGATAGATTCTGGATAGAGGAGAAAGGATACCCTGCACTGGCGATAGATGGGGATGGTGTGGCATGCCGTGCGATAACGACAGATCCTCTTTACTGCCTTGGCCTCGGTATGATGAACAGAGGGGAAGAAATAAGTATGGTCAATAGAGCAATGGAGAGTGATCTTTTGACAGAATACGGAATGAGATGCATGTCATCCGGGGAGAAGGAATTCGACCCTCTTGCGTATCAGAGAGGCTCTATTTGGTCTCATGATAATTTTCTTGTCATCAGGTCTCTGATAAGAGCCGATTTCAGGCGTGAAGCGGAGGCAGTAGCTGCAGGTGTTATGAAAGCGCTAACCTCTATTGGCTCGTTTCCAGAATACTATTCAGCAGACGCAAGGGGCTCTCTTATTCCTCAGGAAAAATTGAGGATAAGGCCATGCGATCCACAGGCTTGGACTGTTGGAACCTTTATATTTATCAAAAATAATTTCCCCAGTCTCAAAGCCTGATATAGGGAGAGAACGATGGTTGATACTTTAAATTACAAGGTTCAGCACTTTCTTCATTCTGGAAGAACCGAATGAAAATACCTCAATAATCTGCCCTCGAACCTCAAGCGGAAAGGCCTTAAGCAGTTTTGATAAGCCAATGTAGATCACTCCGCCTAAAACAATGAGTAAAGGAAGGAAGATCAATGAAGACATTATGCTCATCTGAAGATAGTATATAACTCCAAACATTACCGCTGCGGATAACCAGATCTTCCCAAGCCTCTTAGCATCAATTCCAAAAATTCCTAGCTTCCTGGAATATGCAAAAAGAAGCAGGAAGCTTGTAACGCTAACTGATGAGTTTGCAAGGGCAGCCCCGCTTAGACCCATGCTGGGGATCAGTGTGAATGAAAGAGTCACATTTGAGATCAAAGTTGAAATTGTGACTATTATGAAGAACCTTGTCGCCCTCACTGAGGATACAGACTGTGTAAGCACATTCTGAGTGACGAAAACGGCAGTTATGAATAGAAGAATCATCAAAGGTCCGGTTCCAGGAAGGTACTGGTCATCTGCGAACAGTTCAAGTATCTGTGGTGCCAGAGCTGCAACTCCAAGTGCGGCTGGAGTGTAAAGATAGGAGAGAACGCTGGATGAAACTGCTGTCGCATCCTTTATGTCTGCTCTCTGGCCATTTGAATAGAGCTCAGAGAACTTTGGAAGAAGAATATTGTTTATTGGGCCGGCAAGAATAGCAAGTGAACTGGAAATCAGCAGAACAAAGCTATATATGCCTAATTCTGCAGTCCTGAAGAAATAGGCGACCACAAACCTGTCAATGTATGAAGACCCGTACCCTATGATGCTTGAAAGAAGCAATGGGAAGGAATATTCGAAAACGGGACGTAGTGTAATTCTTTCAGCTCTTCTTTTGCTGAAATCCAAAAAGAATATCATTCCCATCAGAAAGACAAAGACACTGCCACCGTAACCAAGGGCAAGTCCCAGAATGGCATAGGTTATGCTATGTGTCATGTAGAGAAGAATGAATGAAATAAAATATGAAAAAGATTGCCCGAATATTGAAATGATTGCAGAGAACCTGAAGCCCTGAAGGCCCAGTATTATTCCATTGAATATGCTGAAACAGACGAGAAAGAACAATTCAATTGCAAGGTATCTAACAACAAGGTAATCTGAGGAAGTGTGGAAGAACA
Organism: Thermoplasmata archaeon; assembly: GCA_021802365.1. Next base: position 3,473 of record JAKAAJ010000072.1, read on the forward strand.
ATATGCTTATGTAAGGTGCAATCACGAAGGTCACTGCAGAACCTATGGCCGCAAAGATAAGGCCTATGACAATCATTTTCATTATAAGAGAATGAACTGCCTCGTAATCTCCTCTGCCGAGATAATATGATATGAAATGCTGGGCACCTTGCTGAAGTCCAAGACTGAAAACAATGTTGAATATTGTAACAATGGCAATAAGAAGTGACATCTCACCTACAATTGAAGTGGGGAATGTCTTCGCAAGAAAAATGTAGAATATCAATCCGCTAATAAAAAAAGTGAATGTGCTGGCATACTGGTATACACTGCCAGCTACTGCTGATTGACGCTCTACCTTAAGTATGGAAATGACCAATTTACTCGCAATGGGGAAATGGGATTATAATTTTTCCTCATTTATTCGGATGTTCGAACTAATTTCCCAATGTGGTATCCTTTGCCTTTGATATTCTACTGATAATTCCATTGAGGCCTAAGATGAGAATTATGTATCCTATTATTGAAAGGAAAATTGCTATTATTGCTCCTGCTTCTACTGAACCACTTGAAAAGGCAGAACCGACTCTGAATAATCCGATGGTTAGCATTATTATCCCAACGATCAATAAGATTGCACCAATTGCAAGAAGAATAGTTCCTAAGATGACAACTCCAGTCAAGTGAGTAGATACTGACAGAGAGGAGGATGTGGATGAGATTGTGGAAAATGAGGTCACTGCAATAACTGCAAAAATAACTACAAGCAATAGACCAACAAGAACAAGAATGGCACCGTTTGCTCCTGTCCGTACTGTTGGTTTAAGATGTGACAGTTCCTTTAATCCCTTATATATCAGGATGTAAGCAGCTACTGATATCGCAACATCAATCAAAATAACAATTATGATATCAGTGATGGATGAAGATAAAGAACTCAGGGAACTTGCAGAACTCAATGTCCCTAAAGGTCCGAGGATTCCACCAATGCTAAAGGTCCTCAATAGTATGTAGTCTAAGGCTATACCCAATACAAATTCCAAAATAAATATCAAATATCCATTTCGCAGGAGTTTCAGACCCCTTAGAATGTTAGTTCCCGAGATGGAGTGATTTGTAGAGTTGCCAGGTAGATCAGATAAAAGATCCTGGCCACAAACCTCACATTTTGTATTTGTGTCAGGGTTAGAATACTGGCAGTTTGG
>JAKAAJ010000073.1 GCA_021802365.1 Thermoplasmata archaeon
ATAATCATGATTGAGAGTGTAGAGGAGGGCCCCGACCAGCAGCAATATGAGCCCTGCCACCATCCTGTATGGAGTCATTTATGCAAAGAGTAGCCCAATTATACGAATTAAAGTTTTCTTCAGGAGAGATCACCTGATCAGAATGTCATGATCTTCTCACGAATACAGGTATTCTCAGATCAGAACTGATCCACTGTTTCCCTTCAATCTCTACATTTCCGGGATGAGAGACCCATTTCCCATCCGGAAGGTACAGGTCCCTTTCTCTCACTGACTCATGAATCTGCGGAGCAACCAGAATTTTCCTGCCCAGCATATACTGGTCATCTATCATGAAGGTGTCCTCATCCTGTGGAAAATTATAGAAAAGCGGTCTGACCATGGGATGACCGTGCAGATGTGCTTCCCTGGCTGAATTAATTAACTGATCCATGAAATGGTATCTTGTTTCAATAGCCATCTTCAAACGTTCCCTGTAAAAAGATGGCAGCCTGTAGAGTTCCTGATCGTTTCCTGCCTTTATCTTGTGGTTCCTGTAGAGAGGGAAAAGTACAGCCATTTCATAATATCTGCACAGCAGTTCACTGTCGGTTTCTCCCCAGAACCCGCCCAGATCGCATCCGGTATATGGCATTCCGGAAAGACCCAGGTTGAGAACCATGGATAGCTGAGTCTTCAGGTCCTCATATGATGCTTTGTTGTCTCCAGTCCATATTGCCGCATATTTCTGGCATCCTGCATACGCTGATCTTGTAAGAATGAATGGCTTTTCTACCTTCTTCCTCATTGCCTCATATGTGGCCATGCACTGAAAATAGGGAAACAGGTTGTGAACCTGGCTATCTTCTATCTTTGTACCGTTATCCATAATGTGAATGGCCTCTGGATCCATATTTCCTCCGCGAGATCCGTACCTGGAGTCCTTCCTTGTAGAGGGTTCATTCATATCCAGCCATATTCCTCTGAAGCCGTTTTCCAGAAATTTTTCCATCATTTCTGACCATTTCTCCCTTGCATTTTCCCTGATGAAATCTGGAAATGCCACCTCACCTGGCCATACGTAGTCTGTGTATATGGAAGATTCCTTATCTTCTATATAGTCGCCGATAAACTCTCTGAATATCTCGTAATTCTGGTCAACCTTTACACCTGGGTCAATTATGGGAATCACTTCCACACCAATGGACCTCATTTCACTGACCATTCCCTTCATATCCGGGAATTTCCTGCTGTCTACTGTGAAAATTCGATATCCGTCCATGTAGTCGATGTCCAGATAGACAGCAGAAATGGGAAATTCCTTCCTGTAATTTCTAACAACATCTTCAACTGAACCCCTTGGAAAATATGACCATCTTGAAATCTGATGTCCGAGGGCCCATTCTGGAATTTCGAAAGGTTTCCCTGTGAGGGATGTGTACCATTCCAGTATATCCTCCGGTGTCTTCCCTTCGTGGATGTAAAATTCAAGATTCTTGACACTGGCAGTTATCTTCACTGAGTCGTATTCCTCAGTGCCAAAGTCGAAATCGCATTTTCCAAAAGTGTTGACAAAGACACCTGTGCATTTAGAAGTGTTTGCCATTAAGAATACAGGAAATGCTGAATATATGGTATCCCTCAGGTCGTTATAATCCCAGGATGTTGAGGTAATTGTGCTGAATTTTGTTCGATTGCGCCTCATTCTTATGGGTGCTTCCCCGAGGCCGTATATGTTGTCATTTTCGTTGAGGTTAATGCGTATTATAATCCTGTCCCCATTCTGCTCGCAAGAAATCTTTCTTCCGTTCAGGTCGAAAATACCTGTGCCTTCACCCACCATATCCCTGTTGCGACTTTCATCCTTGTACGATAGGAGTCCGGTGAGAATTCCGGATGAAATTTCCAGATCATTTTCACCCTTAAAATAAAACAGATGCATAGTACGACAATGAATACACTATGAATAAGGATTTCACAGATGATTTAAAATTGACATTAAAGGTGGAACTAACACTGTTAAGGTTCATTTTGCATAAGGATGGATCACAAAGCGGCCAATTTTAATACCGGTATACATTATTACAGAGCCAGCATAGTAAAGATACATCCATAGAAAAGTCACAGCTACTCCCAGAAGCCATCTCAGCTTTATCTGTCCTGAATAAAGCATCACAGCCAGAATGAGAACTGCAAAAACCATAATTGCACGGTTTGCACTTTTAACTATCTTTTCATCTTCAGGTCGGAGAACAGGACGGATATAAAATCTGCCAACACCGTAGCATTTATCGCATATTTCATTACCCATGCCTTTGAACCCGCTTCCGTGGCATTCCTGGCATTCCATCCAGTTTTTCAACAGATAGCCATTGAAGTTGGAGAATAAATACTTATGCCAAATGACGCATACTGAAATTGAGAAATCCGGTAATGTCGGATCTGTTCTCAGCTTGAGGTAAAAGTATTGTCGGGTGAAGATTCAGGGTCCAGAGTTACTCAGCATATGGCAAATGAGAGGACATATCTTGCCTGGGTAAGGACTGGCATCTCCATTATTGCCCTGGGTTTTGTTGTATCAAAATTTGGAATAATAATCAGGGAACTTGTGCCCAATTCTCCTCAGACCAGCAGTCATCTTTCTACCATTGTTGGCGTTTTTCTGGTTGTGGCGGGTGGTTTCATGCAGCTTCTTGCACTGAGAAGCTTTGTACGTAACAGAAGAAGCATAGAGAAAGGGGATTTTTCTGCTCCTAGATGGCTTGAGATATCGGCAGGTGCTGTCACTTTTGCTGTCGCCATTATACTTGTTGTATATCTGCTGATATCAGTGTAAAATTCCGGTGAGAACAACTTTTAGCTGGGTGTCTTCACATTCTTACTATGCTTTCAGGAGTGCAGTCAGAAGTTAATTGTACCTGGAACCATGCTTTCCATCCTCTTGCATAACAATCTAACATTCCAGGCCGTCGACAATATTGAAGTGCCCATGTTCAGGTTATTAACCGGCTTTTCAGTCAGCTTTTGTCCTTTCTCAGTTCCTCCCTGAATCTTAACAGATCCCTGGGTTTTACCTGCAATATAAAACTGCCCACGTAGTTACATTCGTTGCATCTGTATACTTCACCAGTAATACCACCAGCAGTCCAGCTTATCTGGGTCGAACCGCACTTCGGGCAGACAGTTATCTCTTCCATCTGGATTTGAAACCCAATTGTGTGTCTTAATCCTTTCCTTTTCATTTCGGTTTACTATCTTAAATTTCAGTTATCTACAGGAACAGAAAAAATTGTCAATTAGATAGATCACTCTCAGAGTGGCTTCATTATGTAACAATGATTTACAGGAATTCAGAATGCCTGTGGTTGAAGTTCAGATTCATCTGCCCTTTTAATGGAATTATGACTGAATCCAATGATAGCTGAGGCAGCCAGGACCCCAAATAATGCACTGATAAGATAAGGAGTACCTATGGATACAGATCCGAAAAGGAAACCGCCAATTCCAGGGCCAATTGTATTGGCAAGTGATGTAGCTGACTGGGAGACCCCGAGGGTTGTTCCTCTCGATACAGTAGATCTCTGGCTCAACATTGATATTACAGGGGTCTGAAAGAGGCTATAGCCGAAGTTCAGCAATGTTAAGCCCATAATAACATAATATTCCCCGGGAGTCAGGAAAAGCATAATGAAACCCAGAGAGAAGAAAACCATTGAAAAAGCTGAAGCCTTAACCTCTCCCGATATCCTGGCAATACGTGGAATCAGAACCAGCTGGAACAGAGCCTGTTCCAGCCCCAGTATCAGAAGGACTATTCCCACTTCAAGAGAGGCCCAGCCAAAAAGGTCCTCTCCGTAATAGGCAAGTGTTGCCTGCATTATGGCAAAACCCATTCCAACGAAAACCAGACCGAGGAAGAGAAATCCGCCAACTTTCGCTGCACCATATATCTGACTTAAAAAGTTGATACCCCGTTCTTTACGGGGAGCCCATATTTCTCTTATGCGCAAAACAAGGATAAGATTTGTCATTGAGAGAATGGATGTCAGGTAAATTACTGTCCTGAACCCCAGAACTGAAAGTATGCCTCCAGCTGCCGGACCTATGACGAATCCCATCCCTATGGCAGCTCCGATCATGCCTATTGCCTTTGTCCTGTTTTCAGGTTCTGTCCGATCGGAGACCATAGAATATATCACAGTCAGGTTTGCAGATGTTGCGCCACTGATTATTCTCCCAAGAAAAAGAACAGGAAGTGAAGGAGCACTGGCAAAAACAATGTATCCAATTATCTCACCGGCCAGCCCGGTGATGAGAATCCTCTTTCGGCCATACCTGTCAGAGAGTGAACCAAGAACCGGTGACATGATCAGCTGGGCAAGTGAATATGAAGCAAGAAGCAATGAGAACTGTAGAGGAGAAGCCCCCAGATCCTGTGCATAATATGGAGCTATGGGAATTATGATTCCAAAGCCGATGAAGTCAATAAAAGCAGTAAAAAATAGAGGAAATATGAGCTTGAAGCTCCCTGATTCTGTCCTCATACACTTACTTAATGGACTCT
>JAKAAJ010000074.1 GCA_021802365.1 Thermoplasmata archaeon
CTGCCTTCTTCAACATTGCAGACGGCATCCTGATGCTAATGGGCCGTTTTATTCTGATGGGGTTACAGCTGGCAATTGCACAGTCATTTGCCACTAAGAGCCCGAAAGTTGAAACGGGGAGGACAATTGAAACCGGGTCGCCTCTATTCGCTCTGATGCTCTTTGTTACGATTATAATGCTTGGGGTGCTTTCATTCTTCCCGGTTCTTGCACTGGGACCATTTCTGTCCTGGGCAAAGGACTTTAATCTGTTTATAGGGGGGTTGTTATGAAAAACAGGTATTTTGATGCTTTCCTGAATTCAATTTATGGTTTCCTTCCATGGCGCCTGCTGTCATCACCTGTGATGTTTGTAACTGAGATGGCTTTTATAATATCTGTATTTGCCGCAATTTTCCCTGCTCAGTTTGGAATACCTGATACTACTGTATATGAAGAGTTCTATGTGTCAGTGGTCCTGATGCTGTTTCTCACTATACTGTTCTCTAATCTGAGCTCATCCCTGTCAGAGGGAAAGAGCAAGGCAATCACAGAATCCCTGAAGAACCTTAGAAAGGAGGTAACCGGGAAAGTGGTCAAGGATAATGAAATCCAGGAAATATCCTATTCCAATCTGAAGAAGGGAGATATTCTGAAGATTGAGAAAGGCGACACCATTCCTATAGACGGGGAGATCATAGAGGGAACCGGTTTTGTAAACGAGTCGAGCATAACCGGGGAATCAAGGCCTTCACGGAAGATTCTGGGTGATAGCGTTACAGGCGGTACCATCCTTGTGACAGATAGCCTTCTTGTTAAGGTCACGAGTAATCCTGGCGAAACATTCCTTGACAGGATGATAAACATTGTGGAATCTTCCAAGAGAATGAAGACGCCTAACGAAATCGCTCTCACGGTTTTTCTTAGTGGGGTTACACTGGTTTTCCTGGTAGTTGTTAGCGCGGTCTTCGCCGAATCCGGCTATCTATCTGTTACTCCCAATCTTGTAATTTTCATAGTCCTTCTTATCGCCCTTATTCCAACAACCATTGGAGGGCTTCTTCCAGCCATAGGAATAGCTTCAATCAACAAAATTGCCCAGTATAATATAATAGCAAAGAGCGGCAAGTCTGTGGAGAATGCCGGTGACATTGATACGATCATTCTTGACAAGACAGGTACTGTTACGATGGGAGACAGGAGAGCGGTGAAATTTTATCCTAAGAAAGGTGTTGAATACGTTGATTTTGTTCGTGCCTGTGCCATTGCATCCCTGAAGGACCAGACAGCAGAGGGAATGTCCATCGTGAAGCTTGCTTCCTCAGAAGGAGTGACTGCAGATATGAGGGACCTGGAAGGATACGATTTCATTCCGTTTTCAGCTGAGACCAAGTACAGTGGAATCAAATCTTCAGGTGAAGAGATCGTTAAGGGCGCACTCAAGTCCATAAAGACGAAGTACAATATATCTGATGTTTATCTTGAAGGTCTCTGCAATGGCATATCGGCCCGTGGAGGAACTGCTCTAGCAGTTGCAAGAAACGGAGAATTCCTTGGAGTAATCGAATTAAACGATATGTTAAAACCTGGCATCAGACAGAGGCTTGAACTTCTGAAAAAAATGAACATCAAGACAATTATGTGCACCGGTGATGATGACATAACCGCCGCATATATAGCTAAGGAGAGCGGTATCGACGAATATGTTGCGAACAGCACCCCCATGGACAAGTATAACGTTGTGCTCCGGGAGAAGGACAGGCAGAGGATGGTGGCCATGGTGGGCGACGGGACAAATGATGCTCCTGCACTTGCACAGGCCGATGTTGGAATGGCAATGAACAGCGGAACACAGGCCGCAAAGGAGGCGGCAAACATGGTGGATCTGGACAGTGACCCAACAAAGCTGATGGATGTTATTTTTCTGGGGAAGCAGATACTCATAACAAGAGGTTCACTGACAGCATTCAGTGTGGCTAATGACTTCTCCAAGTATTTCGTAATAGTACCTGCCATATTCAGTGTGTTCCCCCAGCTTGGATTCCTCAACATACTTGGCCTTACAGATCCGCTTGTTGCTATAACTTCAGCCCTCATATTCAACACCCTTATTCTGCTGATGCTCATTCCTCTGGCTCTGAGGGGTGTAAGATACAAACCTACCTCCATAAATGACCTGCTCAAGAGAAACATAACCATCTATGGGCTAGGAGGAGTCATCTTTCCCTTCATAGTTATTAAGGTGATCTATCTAATCCTGGTAGCAGGAGGTGTACACTGGTGAAGCCTAAATCCGTTATCAAGCTCTTTGCATTCGCTGCCCTTTTCATGTTTATTCTCGGGTTCGTATATCCAACGGTCTCATCACTGGCGGCGGAGGGCCTGGATCCATTCCAGGCCAACGGATCTCTGATACAGGAGAACGGTACAGTATACGGTTCGTATCTGCTGGCACAGGCATTCAACGAATCCTATTTCTTCCAGCCCAGGCCTTCTGCGACAGCTTATAACTACACTGGTTCAGGCTCCGGCCCATATGCCCTTGATGCGAATCAGACTCTGAACCAGACACGGAACCTTATAAGCAAATTCATCAGCGATAACCCAACTGTAAACATTTCAAAAATTCCATATTCAATGGTATCCTATTCAGGTTCCGGAGTTGATCCAGATATACCTCTCCTGGGGGCACAGGATCAGATACCTCGTATAACCGGTTCCCTCCATTCTATCCTTCTTGCTGCAGGGAAGAATGTGAGCAACTCGTCTCTTGAGTCATTCCTGAACAAAACGGTTTCAAAGTACGTCGAGCAGAATTTCCCACTCTTCGGGTCCTATTATGTTAATACAGTCCAGCTGAATCTTGCAATACTGAATCTGCTAATAGGCAACGGGGCTATAAAGGGCTACTGACACCATGGGCAGCAGGGTTTCAGGCTATCTTCTCAGTACAGCCGTGTCAATTGGTGATTCCTTAATAAGAGCCTTCAGTGTCGAGTTAACCCTTATTTTCCTGTCCTGAGAAAACCGAAGTCCAAGTACAAGAAGATCAGCACTGTACTCTCTAATAGCACCGTTTATCTGATTTGTAATTGTTCCGCTGTCTCCTCCCCTGACCACAGTGATTCCGTCTCCAAACCTAGTGTGAATCTCCCCGAGGTTGTCAAAAAGGTGCTGAAAACCGTGAGTTCTCTTTTCATCAAACTTTCTGAGATCCAAGATAGTCAGAGATGCATTGGAGCTTTTCATCAGATGAAGGGCGAAGGAGACTGCCATTCTGTTGTTTATTGTTTCTGCCACCGGTAGAAGTATATTCCTGTATGGAAGTTCATTTCTCTTTATGCTGAATATAACGGCAGGTGTCGTGCTATTCTTTATGACATAATCCCCTATGGATCCGAAAGTGCTGCCGGACATTCCGCTCCTCCTGTGAGTTCCCAGGAGGACAAGATCATAATTCTTCTCCTTGAGTTCATCTACGATTCCAGTTTTTATGTTCCTTGCCGTCCTTACCCTGGGCACAACCTTGATATTGCGGTCTTTGCCATCCTCGTATGCGTTGGTTATTATTCTAACCTTGTCGCTCCATGTGAGTTCCTTCATCTCCTCCTTTATGGTCAGTGCAGTTATTTCACCGGAGTACTTTCCTGCCAGATAAAAAGCGATTTCTAAAGGCAAGCGGGATTGCTGGCCTTTGGCCATAGGGACCATTATTTTTTCGAATTTAACAACATATGACCTGGCATTGGAGAACATGATAAAATATAATACCTAATAGATATTTATATTATTGCAATTCTCTTTTTTGGGAGTTAATAAGTCACTTTAAAAATAATATATTTATGTTGCACAGTCATATATTATAATTCTAGAGGACTATAAAAGACAATGTCAATCTCTGTCACTTAAGCCAGAATTAAAATATAATCTTCACATGCTATGACAGTGCACATTCCGTCTGTGGTAATTAGAAAGAAAGAGATTGTTGGCCGAAAGACTGCCTATGATCTCATGAAGGAGGGGATTGAAGAGATTATGGTCTGCGATCTGGATTCCATAATAGACGGAAAGACTAATTTCAAACTATACAATGAACTGTCCAAATTTTTTGAGTTTACAGTGTTTAATCTGATATTCAGGGTTGGAGACCTTGTTGATTCCCTTGTAGCGGGTGCATCAAAGGTCGTTGTCAGTCCGGAACTTACTGCTGATAAACTTGTATCATTCCTGGAGATTTCCCAGAATGTGGTCGACCCGAACTCTTCAAGATTCAGTTTGTTCCAGAAGTCGGGGGGGCAATATGTTATGGTCGCCGGGCGAATGCCCTACCAGAATTTTAGTGGTGTGTACAACATTGGCCCAAGTATGGGGGGCGACAATATAATAAATGTTGATAATTTTCCAGCAGAACTGAACCATTTTATCACATGACCCAAGGATTAGGGCAATAATATACCTGTATCTTGAAAATGAAAAAGAATAATATATATTATTGGTGTTTGACGTGTTAATTGTCTGAACCAGACCTTTCAAATCCGAAGAGCAATGGCATAAACCCTTTC
>JAKAAJ010000075.1 GCA_021802365.1 Thermoplasmata archaeon
AACGAAAGAATAGACAGAGCCAAGGAACTGCTTAACAGAATTATGCCAAATTTCCCTGGTTTTAACGGCTTCGGGCTTGGATTCGAGAATCCCGAGTTCTTCTGGTACATTTTCATCGAAAATCGTGACCTGATTGAACCCTTAAGGGGCGAGTTTTCTGCTGCGGAAATTGGAATGAGCCTTTATCCTATAATCTCTGATTTCATAAGGCCAAAGGCACCATTAAAGAACAATCCTGAACAGAACTTCATAATTCAGGGAGGAATTTCTATAGGTAATGTACCCTTTGATACCAGCGGAACCCTGGGATGCATAGTGAAACAATATGACAGAAAGTACATAGTTTCAACAAGCTCCGTATTGGGGCCGCCCGGTTCAAAGATACATGATGAAATTTCTCAACCGTCACCGGAAGACAACAACAGAAAACTGAATATTATCGGTAAGCTGGACAGCGCTATAAGACCTAATGGAATAAGCAGAAATTATGTTGATGCTGCTCTGGCGCAGGTATATGGTCACATCAACTGCACTGCCAGAATAAAGGACATTGGCAGACCTACAGGATTCAGGAAAGCAACAATTGGTATGAACGTAAGGAAAACTGGAAAGGTGTCAGGATATACAGAGGGGAGAGTAATTGCTACGGATGTTTCGTTTCTGATATACAGGGAACCAAACCTTATACTCATGGTTGACCAGTTCCTTGTTGCTTCCAGCGAGGCCGAATTCTGTTCCTATGGTGATGAGGGTTCTTTCATCATTGACGGAAGAAACAACTTCATAGGAATACTAGTTCAGTCCTACAAGGGAATGGCTCTTTGCTGTGATGGAGAATCTGCTTTTGAGAGACTTGGAATCTCAGATCCAAACTGCTTTGATGATCTGCCAGTTGAGGACTGAGAACTTGGCTGTAACATCCCAATACTCAGGTGTTATGAGATGCACCCTTGCTTATGAGGTCAAATCTCCTGCCCTCAAGCTCTCTGGAAGAAGTGACAGCCGTTTCCCTGTCATTACATACTTCGGACCCAGCAAGCTTATTTTCACATATGTCATGGAAAAACAGGTCAAATCCAGAGAAGGCTCAATAATGCTCAACAAGGCAAACATACAAAAAGAAGGGACAAACTACCTGATCAATTCATCTGATGAGGAATTCCGGAGATATTTCGATCTCGGGTTCATATTTGCCATTGATTCGGCAGTACTTGAGGTCCAGTACTTCAAAAGGGGCCTTCTGTTCCAGCAGATACTCTTCAGAAAAAAGGATATGGCAGATATGTCTGATTTTATAATGAAGATGATGAAGTTTGATTTTGCAGAAATTTTCCCGCACTCTTTTGCTGGGTTCGCCTTAGCCCACAACGAGATCCCCGGAATAAATGAGGAGCATCATCTCAAGAGGTATCAGCTCATAATTCCTCCAGAGTATCCTGAGAAGTTTGAAAGCCTTCCCATAGGCCTGGAAGCTTTTCTGAAATACAACTCCACTGACGGAATACCGAAGATATCCATTTATCCGGAGTACAACCATAAACTGGAAAATTCTCAAAATTACAGGAGTCTGCTCGATGATGAACTTAAGAATAACAGCATAGTAAAGAACCTCAACCTTTCCATTATGGAAAACCGGATTCCCATAATCATGACAAAATATACAGTATCAAAAATGGGCATTCTCGCGGACTTTCTCGTTCCATCTGATTTTACCGGAACGCTCAACAGAACCCTCAGGCCATTTCTGGAATGTGAATCTGACAGATCCATCACAGTCTCCCTTATCGAAGGATATGATGAATTAAAACCTTCCATCAGAAGAGATTAGAACTATTTACTGCAGTCAGAATTTATCATAGTATATTCCAGATTAAGAAGACACAATTGTATTCCTGTTTATAATTTGAAGATATCAAAGGAATATTGCCCCTAAAGTAATGGTCCTCATGATGCTCACATCTAATTATATATAAGATAAGGAAATGTTTATGTGACCTTAACAGAAGAAGGAACTTGTTGTCCGAGGTGCTATTTTGGGAGAATATGAAAAGAATCTTAGTGAGCTGGCACTCAGAGTTATGGAATTCAGCGAAAGTCACCCAGAGAAGATTCTGGGCCCTCATCCCATTGGAGCAGGCTCTTATATTGTCAGGGCTTATCTCCCAAGGGCAAAGGAGGCATGGATCGAGGATAACCTTGGTAAAATTATCAGTAAAATGGAGAATACCATAAATGATCCACTTTTTGAATGCACACTTGACTATGAGTATGTTTCTCAACATTATCTGATATGTTTCAGAGATTCTACAGGATATCTGGAACGCAGATATGATCCCTACTTCTTTAAGCCAAAAACAGGGGATTTTGAGATATACCTCTTCAAAAAAGGTGAACTACAGGAGGCATGGGAGACATTCGGAGCGCATATGGAATCAAGAGATGGAATAGAAGGTACAAGATTCACTGTCTGGGCCCCCAACGCATCCTCAATATCAGTTATTGGTAATTTCAACCACTGGATTCATGGTGCTCATCCCATGACAAACCTTAAGGATTCTGGAGTCTGGGAGATATTCATTCCGGGAGTCCACGAGGGTGAAGTATATAAGTATGCCATCAGAAGTTCCCTGGATTCCTTGGTGAGGGAAAAGACCGATCCCTTCGCGTTCAGGACGGAACTTCGCCCAAACACCGGCTCCATTGTGACAACACTTGAATACAGATGGAAACATAAAAGCATAAGGAAAAGAACAGCGAAGGACGGGAAATACAGTTCCCCAATGTCTGTGTATGAGGTTCATGCCGGATCCTGGAGGAAATCATCTGACGGAAGCAGGATTTTCCCTGATTTCAGAGAACTTGCCGAAAAGCTAATCCCATATGTCAAGGAGATGGGCTTCACACACATTGAGTTTCTTCCCCTGATGGAACACCCCTTTGATGGTTCATGGGGGTATCAGACCGTAAACTACTATTCTCCCACCTCAAGATACGGGAAGCCTGAGGATCTTATGTTTTTCATTGACACGTGCCACAGGGAGGGCATTGGTGTGATACTTGACTGGGTTCCAGCCCATTTCCCGGATGATGATTACGGGTTATCCCTGTTCGATGGCACTCACCTGTTTGATCATGCTGATCCGAGGCTGGGTTTTCATCCTGACTGGGGAACCAGGATATTCAATTATGCAAGAAATGAGGTCAGGAACTTTCTCATTTCATCTGCATTATTCTGGCTGGAGAAGTACCATGCAGACGGAATCAGGATAGACGCCGTATCTTCCATGCTTTACCTTGACTATTCCCGGAAAGAGGGGGAATGGATACCCAACAGGTATGGAGGAAGGGAGAACCTTGACGCTATAGAGTTTATCAAAAACCTCAACGACACGATCCACCGGAGAACACCGGATTCAATAACTGTGGCAGAGGAATCCACTGCCTGGGGAGGAGTAACCAGACCCACTTCAGAAGGAGGGCTGGGATTTGACTTTAAATGGAATATGGGCTGGATGCACGATACACTTTACTATTTCTCAAAGGATCCAATTTACAGGAAATACGAGCATGGGATACTTCCGTTCACTATATGGTACGCATTCAGCGAGAGATATATACTGCCATTCTCACATGATGAAGTGGTTCATATGAAAGGCTCCCTCCTGAACAAGATGCCGGGAGACAGATGGCAGAAATTTGCCAACCTCAGGGCATGCATCGGATTCATGTTCGCCAGCCCGGGAAAGAAACTCCTTTTCATGGGTAGTGAGATCGGGCAGGAGACTGAATGGTCTGAATCATCTGAACTGCAGTGGGGTGCCCTGTCGGATTCTTTCAACGCCAACCTTAAGAGCATGGTCAGAGACCTCAATCATCTTTATATTCATGAAAGAGCCCTGCATGAACTGGACACAGAACCCTCCGGATTCCGCTGGATAGATTTCAATGATTCCGCCCAGAGCGTAATTTCCTTTATCCGCATGGATAAAACTGGAAAGAGCCTGATCTTTGTCTTTAATCTTACTCCCATACCAAGACATAACTATTCCATTGGTGTTCCGGAGGCAGGCCAATATGAGGAGATATTCAACACGGACAGCTCAGAATACGGTGGAAGCAATGTCAGAAATGAAAATGCATTGGGAACAAAAGAGCAGCCGATGCATGGTATGAATTGCTCAATTGAGATTACACTTCCACCTCTTTCCATGATAATACTAAGGAGGATTGTCAGATGAGCAGAAGGAGCGATATAGTAATTGAGGAGGTTATGCCCTCCGTCGATGATGGAAAATTTCCGGCAAAATCCACAGAAGGTTCAGTCTTGAAAGTTTCTGCACGTATATACAGAAGCGGTTCCTCCAGGATCAGAGCCAGAGTCGCATTCAAGCATTCATCGGAGAGAAAATGGGAATACGGCCCTCTCGCCATGCTGGATAATGACCTCTGGTCCGGCAGGATGGGCACAAGAAAGACTGGATATTATAAATT
>JAKAAJ010000076.1 GCA_021802365.1 Thermoplasmata archaeon
AAGAAGTCCCCGGAAGGAATTCCGCTTTCAATATCGTGTCTTTTTTCAGGTTCAGTATATCTGAAGAACATGGACCCTGAGACAGTATTTCAATTGCCTTATCTCTTGGTATCCTGAGCCTTTCTGCTGCAACAACGCTCTCGAGTGATGATGCAAGAATGGTTGCTGAAAGCTGATCTGCGATAAGTTTCATCTTCACAGATGCATGAGGGGATGCTAAAAAATGTTTCTGCGATGAATACGCATCTATTATTTCCGAAACCTTGCCATAAGATGCCTGATCTCCGGAAACAAGAGATGTTATCTGCCTTTCCATTGCCATCCTGGCATCTCCGAGCATTGTAGCCTCAAGATAATTAACGGCAGCCTCAGTGCACTTCACTGACAACTCTGCAGCCAGTGAGACAGACGTGGTGCTCAGATTCACCACAATGGAATTCGCCTTGATTGTTGACAGGAGGCCCCTTTCTCCAAGAAAAAATGAATAGCATGCGCTATCACCGGTGAGGCAAACAAAAATTATATCGCATGCCGAGGCCAGCCTGTAGGGCTCATCATAAAATTTAATCTCCGGAAAAAGAACAGCCTTTTCGGAATTCCTATTGTATACGCCGTCTACCTGGAACTTTCGTGAGATGTTTCTCAAGATGGGTATTCCCATCCTTCCAAGGCCGGCAAAACCTATCTTTGCCATTCAATCACAACCTCTCTATGCTCATAACCGGGGTCCCAGTATCCTGGAATGCACACTGAATGGAGCCGTAGGTGACCGACCGATTGTCCAGATACGCCCTGACAGTAGTGAGTGCCAGTTCCGGGCGATTATTCTCCTGGCTTATGTGCGTCAGTATGATGTCAGAATTGTCCTTGGCCATTTTACTGATTGCTTCAGCTGACTGCTCATTGGAGAGATGTCCTGAGTTGCTCATTATTCTTCTCTTCAACGGAAATGGGTAAGTGCCTGTTCTCAGCATCTCAAGGTCATGGTTCGCTTCGAAGGCCAGTATATCACTGCCTTTCGACTCATTCAGCAGATCATCCGTAACATGGCCAAGATCGGATACAACAGATATTTTTCTCCCGCCGCTCCTTATTACATATGCTACCGGTTCCGATGCATCGTGTGAAACATCCACTGCAGTAACATGAAAATTCCCTATTGCCAGTTCCCTGCCAATTCTGTATCCATCCTCGAGATGCATTGCTTCAAGTGTTCCACGCCTGCTGTAAAGGTCAATATTCCTCCTGTTTAGGAGTGACCTTGCCCCCTTGCAGTGATCACTGTGCTCGTGGCTTATGAAAAGGGCAGTTTCATCAAATTTAAGATCTAGCCCGTCAATGAATGATGAAAATCTTTTTACTGAGATACCGAAATCCAGCACAAGAAGGGTGGATGAATCCCATATAACTGTACAGTTGCCCTTGCTGCCACTGGAGATCATCCTGAAAAATATGGAATCCATAGATGGAAAGATTATGGAAATATCTTAATGTTGCCATCCCTTCAGGTCGGCTTGCTGATTACCTCAAACTTCCTTTCATTTCTGAGGAATGCATAAAGTCCCCATACGCCACCGATTGTTTCCAGCGGGCCGATTATGAAGAAGAACATTGGCACCATTATCAGCGCCTTTTTCCAGAATGGTGTCTTTTCCCTGGATACCTGATGGTTTATGTGCAAACCGTTCCAGTAGAACCATATCCAGAAACTGAAAGTGAAGGCCCACATTACTCCCATTGGAGGGGTGATGATCTCAAATGTTATCACATGAAGATGCTGAAGAATCATCACTCCGAGGATGACATTCTGTGTGATCATGCTGCTCCAGAACAGTACAGAATATATGAGAAGAAGCCTGTATTTCCATGGAAGTGGTCCGTAAATGCCAAGATTGGTGAGATCAACAAGCCACCTCCTTCTCTGTTTGAGCATATCCCTTACGCTTGACGGGGAAGCACCATACGTGAAAGCAGGGAGGAATGAAGATTTTCCTGGATACTTGCTGGAAAAGCGGAGCCCGAAACAGCTGTCATCTGAGATTGGCCTTGTGCCATTGTCCCATCCAATCTCCATCTCTACGTCACCCCTCACCAGAAGATTCTCACCATGCAGGCCAACCAGAGGGGTTTTTAGCAGAGCAGTAAAGAAGTAGAACCTGGTCATGTCATCTGTTGGCCTCATTGAATCTGCGAATTTAGCAATAATAGAGTTTGAATTGTCATGGGGAAATGCCAGTACTCCCTGAGCCAGAAGATACTTGTTTCCCTTGAATTTAATGTGTTCTGCTATTGCCGCAATGGTATCAGAGCCCACAGAGGCATCATCATCCAGGTGGAAAAGCCAGGTGTCCTTGCCCATTTCCCCTTTCTCTATGTGATATTCAAGTGCATACTGCAATGCCCGGGATTTATTCAGGGATTTCATTTTTGTCTCATAGGAGGAGGGCACAACTATAAGATTGACATTCTTTCCCTCATACCTCTCCCTGATCTGCTCTATACCCTCGGACCAGTCCTCAGTTACAAGATCAACCCTCCAGTTGTCGAGGTTTCTTGGAGCGAATTTCAGTATGGAGTCAACAACCCGGTAGAGGGCAGGGAGATTTGAGGCTTTAGCGATTGTAGGTATCTCAAAAATGACCTTTCTATCAATCCTTCCAGTGAATTTAGAAATCCTCATGCTATGGGAACTTAGAGCCCCCACAAATGACAGGATTATTATCGGCATCCCAAAAGACCATGAAAGGGTTGCGTATATGCTGAAGGGAGTCCAGACATTGCTGAAATTAACTATGGCCAGATAGATAACCGAAAAGAATATGGCAACAAGAACCCAGAGGCTTACCCCAAGCCGTGGACCAAGCTCTCTTTCTCCCGTGTTCCATTTCATAATATAAATGGTTAATGTTTACTTAGATAAAATATCATCTATTGTCTGACATCATGTGAAATAATCTATCATGAAACTGGATCCTTATTGGATAAAATTCATTTCTTGGAGGATTTCCTCAGAGACCTGTATATTATAAGAAAAATTACGATGCCAAGAACAACCCCAATGTATGGAGTCAGATCCAGTGGATATATAATTCGGTTCAGGCTTATATTTTTTGTAATAACAGTTCCGTCTGACACTGTGAAATTGTAGTAGAACTGGTAATAGCCTTTCTTGAATGCATGAAGGGAATAATTTCCATTAACCAGTGAAATGCTGAAATTATTACCAGAATAGTTCAGTAGTCTTCCATTCAGGTAAATTGCTGTTCCTGATGGGTATATCTTTCCCTGTATGATCGAATATTTCACAAATGTCGCATTGATTGATGTGTTTTTTCCATTTACATTGAAATTACCACCAGAGCCTGGTGAATAATACTGCGTACTGTTTACCAGTGTGTAAGAATAACTTCCGTTTGAGAGGGCAAAAGTTAAGTTATCTGAGGTTGCGTTTTGATAATACAAGCCGTTAACGACAACACCCCACCTTGATCCATTTGGAAGGTTCAAAGCGTGAAAAGTAACATTAAAATCTACATATCTGAAAGATAAATTGACGTAAGTTGTTCCACCATTGACGCTGTATTCCCCACCAGATGATTTTATATCATTATTGTCCGGACCGGGGACATATGAGTAACTCCCATTAGGAACATGAATTGTTATCTGTCTTGAGGTAGTAGTGTAATTGGTGCCGTCCGTTTTAACCCACCACCTGGTCCCTTTTTCCAAACCCTTTTCAGTAAAGATGACAGGATATTCACCCTCATAGAGATGCTCAACCTCTCCCGGCCTGAGATCAACAGTGAATGTATACTTCACAAGGGAATTGTTCACTATGCTTACGGAATAATTCCCAGGTCCCAGGGTAAGATTTACCTGACCACCTATGAATTCATGAGGAGTCCCGTTTATTTTTATAATACCATTGTTAAAGGGACTGCTAACTTTCAGGATGGATATGTTTGAGGAATAATAGACCACACCTGTGGCCTCAGTGCCGTTAACTATTTTCTCATAAATCGTTCCATTGCTTGTATAATAATATGCCCTTGAAAGTGCGTTGGATATGGTTTCGCCAGTATCTAAGCCATAATTTATGGCATTTGTAATCTCCTGAAAATTGTGCCCATTCCAGAACTGGAGGCCCATTGTCACGTTTGAAAGTTGGTCAGTTGTGCTTGAACCTCCTCCAGGGCCACCCATTATTAGCTCTGCGTCATAACTTAGCCCTTCTGGATTGTTAACCTGACCGTCAACGACGAAATTACTGTCACTGACAGAACCTCTGGCAAATTTAAAAACCACATTGTCGTAGGTTACCCAGCCGTAGCCATCATTGTACCGCAGCACAACCTCTGGAGAACCGCTGCTGGAAACTGTGCTGTTTGACATAAGCTCAATTT
>JAKAAJ010000077.1 GCA_021802365.1 Thermoplasmata archaeon
ATACCATCTTTTCAGTTCAGGGGTTATCTCAATCCTGTCAAACTTTCTTTTTGCCATGCATGGATCATGCAGTGGAAGTATATAATGGTGTTTAAACCGTATAGGGTGTTAACACGGTCAGCCCCATACATCGATTGAATTGCTGTAATAAGGGATCTTAACATAAGGCTTTTACCCTGTATCGGGAAGAAAATTCAGAGATGAGCCCTTAAAGACTCTCTGTTTTTCTGATATTTTTGAAAACAATATCCGACTTATCAGCTCCCCGTCATTGCTATGTATTTCGGAAATTATGCGGGGTTCTTTTCATGATTATGATCCATGGGGAATATTTGCCTCAAAAATGTTAATAGCTGATTTCATTTATTTAAGACGAATGGAAAACAGGGGACTGAACTATCAGACCACAAGGTATACAGGAATGGACCCTTACAGGGAATTCCCAATATCCATAGGTGAGTGGAGATCCGCTGCAAGAACAAGGATGCCGGAAGAGGCATGGGGATATCTGGAAGGCGGAGCCGGGTCGGAATCCACCATGAACGGAAACATTGAAGCATTTTCAAAGTGGAAACTCAGGCCAAGATATCTAAAAGACGTGAGCGAAAGGGATATTTCGGCCAGGTATCTTGGGAGAAAGGAGTCGACCCCATTTATACTTGCACCCATCGGAGTAATGTCCATCATAAGCAGAAGCGGGGAGGTAGCTGCGGCAAGAGCAGCAGGGAAGTTTGGCATACCATTTGTGCTGAGCACTGTATCTTCCAGTAGCATCGAAGAGGTAGCCTCAAAGGCTGAATCAACGGAAAAATGGTTTCAGATCTATCCTGGAAAAGATGTAGAGATCGTAAAGAGCATGATCAGAAGAGCTGAGAATGCAGGATACAGCACGCTTGTTGTAACTGTTGATACAACCATGCTAGGGTGGCGTGAACGTGACCTGAAGAATGAGTACCTACCATTTCTGAAGGGAGAAGGTATCGCAAATTATCTTACCGATGAGGTCTCCCTTTCCCGTCTGCAGCATAAACCGGAACAGGACATGAACGAGGCGGTTCTGAAGTTCCTCTCTGTATATGTGAACCCATCCTTCTCCTGGTCTGATCTGAGGGAGATCATACGGTTCACCAGACTTCCCGTTGTATTGAAGGGGATTTCGCATCCTGATGATGTTGCAACAGCTGTGGAATCAGGAGTGAAGGGGATAGTAGTATCCAACCATGGTGGAAGGCAGGTTGATGGGGCGGTTTCCACGATTGACTCCCTTGCAGCAATCACTGATGTGGGACCGGTTGGAGCCGATATTTTTCTGGATAGTGGAATCAGGCATGCTTCCGATGCAATGAAAGCAATTGCCCTTGGTGCCAGGGCAGTTCTCATAGGAAGACCTTATGCCTATGCCCTTGCAGTGGGAGGGGAAAGGGCTGTCGAGGCCTACCTGAACCAGCTGACAGCAGAGATGGATCTCCAGATGGGCCTGGCCGGTTTCAGGTCTCTTGACGAACTGGACAGGGAGGCAGTCCTAAGAACGGATTGAACCTAATTTTCCTAAACAAGAAAATTAACATTGGCACTCCAGGCCATCAATAATGGTGAATCATAAGTAACTTCACATGAATTTTTTTAAATTAGGACAAGCCCAATCAGTGATATCATTACACTTGCAAAGGCACAGGTCCCGATGACGGTTTCGATCCTTGTGAGGTCTTTGATCGCTGTTAAATAGATGGCTATAAACATTGTGAGAAGAAGAGGAATCAGGAGAAAAAGTAAAAGAGGTCTGCCAAGTGAAATGATAAAAATCACACCGAAGGCTGTGCTGATAACCCACATAAGGCGCAGAATAAGCATGCTTCCAGCAGTTCCTGCAACAGTTGCCACAGTTCTGATACCGGAATCTCTGTCCCATGTGTAATCCCTGATGTTTCCTGAGAAAATCACAGTGGGAAAGGCAAGGCTGCCCTGCAATATCAGGAGTACTGACCCAGAGCCTAATGTTCCTGATGTGGAATATATCTCAATAAGCGAAAGTGCTATGAAACTGATTGAAACTGCTGCTTCCCCAAGACCCCTGTACTTTAACCTGAAAGGATCACCTGTATACCCGTAAGAAATAAGGGCACCAAGCGGCAGGATCAAAAGAATCAATAAATTATGGATTGAAACGGAGATCACTATGAGTATTATTGCCAGAGCAGTGATAAGAAGTATGCCGTATTCAAGAAGTTTTTCTGGCTTGAGCGACATATCAAAAACGGGATGCTTCCTGTACTTTGTATTAGGGGCCCCGGGAGCATCAATTCCATTCCTGACATCAAAGAAGTCATCAAAGAGGTTGGTTGCTGCGGCAATGATAATTACCGAAACAGAGAAAAGCAATGTCTCCACAATATTGGGAGCTCCTCCGTTCCTCAAGGATATGAGCACTCCTGAAAGCACAAATGGTATCATGAGGTAAAGTGGAGGAGTCATCAGCCCACGGGAAGAGGCCCGGGCTACCTTTATTCCCTCGTTTAATCCATTCCTCAACTGAGATCATTTCCGTTTAAGTTAACAGTGAAGGAAAAGAAAATCAGTCAATGTTCATGAAACGGGCATTTTTCTGGGAATCCATTGCTGCATTCACTATTTTAACTACGGCAGCACCATCCTCACCAGTTGCTATTATCTCCTCCCTGCCCTCGCATTTCCTGACGAAAGAGAGGATCTCCTCCTGATACATGTTAAGGCTGGAATACTGTTTTATAAGCATGCCTTCTGCACCAGTAAGTTTGCAGTCGACTGTGGTTCCGAAAAGGCCCGAAGCAATTACAGTGTTGCCTGTTCCTGCAATGATCAGATCATTTCTGGGATTCTTCATTGACCTGGAGGAAACAATGTTTGCAATTGTCCCATTGTAGTCAGCCATCAGGGCAAATGTATCCTCAACTACAGAGTCTTCAGGTTTTTTCATGCATGAGACAGTATGCGGATGCTTTCCAAGAATGAAATTAACAGTGTCAATAACGTGAACTCCAGTACCCATGACTGAGCCTCCCCCAACCTTTGCAGGGTCATCCCACCATTCCCTGTCTGGCTCTCTGGCCTGACCCCCGGAGTAGCCTCCCCAGGTGCCAGCCACATAGGTGACCTGCCCTAGTGAATTATTCTGGATCATCTCTCTGAGCTCACGAACTGCAGGATGGAACCTCATATGAAAACCAACAGAAAGTGTAAGTTTGCTTTCCCTGGCCATTGAAACAAGACTTTCAGCATCGCTGGATGAAAGTGTCATCTGTTTTTCAAGAAGGACATTTTTTCCTCTCTTCAGGCACATCATGGCCTGCTGGTAATGGAGGAAATTGGGGGAAGCTATGTAAACTGATTCAAAGTCGCCATCTCTGAAAAGCTTTTCCAGATCAGTGAAAGGTTCCGCGCTGTATTTTCCAGATTCTCTTGCAGCCTTATCATGGTTCCTGCTGTAAACCGCAGTTATCCTGTTGCCGGAGGATGCTATGGCCGGCATAACTCTATTAATTGCATGATTCCCGAGCCCAATTATTGCGAATTTCATGATGGAATCCATGTCATCTCGGTTCTAATGCTTTTTCATTGGAATATTATATGGATGAAATCTACGGGCTTATGGGGGTTCCAAAGTTGCAGTTCCCATATTCATTCTGACAAGAAGGTCAGCTTCAGGCACAGAATATCCATGGGAGACGATCATCAGGTCTAACCCGTTCTTTTTTGAAAATTCTCTCAGGAAGGACATAACATCCCTCCCATCGGACAGATTTGAAATGACTTCGTCCAGAAGCAGAACCTCCTTTCCAGACAGGAGTGCAGTGGCAATTGCAACTCTCATTCGCTGCCCCTGGCTGAGTTGTGACATCCTCTTTCCAAGGGGTATCATGAGGCCTTCAGTAACCTCAGAAACAGCTGATCTGTCAAATCTGGTGGTGTCTATCCCATAGACTATATGCCTGTCTGAGGTCATTGACATGAAGTAGGAGTTCTGAGATGCATAAACGATGGATCTCCTTTCCGGAGGGTAAAAGGAGACATCCCTTCCATTAACAATTACCCTGGAACCCTGGCAGGATGCAAGGCCTGCAATGCATCGCAGGAGAAACGTCTTTCCGGATCCATTTTCTCCGGTCACATTTATTATACCGGCTGCCCTGAATCTGGCATTCAATTTGAATCCTCCTGCTTCAGCAATTATGTCAATATCAATGGTCATGCCCTGATCACTTTTTCTGTAATGGTTCTTCCACGGCTGAGGAACTTCACCGCAAGAAGCACAGCAACCGATATAACAATGAGTATTGCGGACGCAGTTATGGCTGGCCCAGGGCCATAGTATCCATAATACTGGTAAATAAGG
>JAKAAJ010000078.1 GCA_021802365.1 Thermoplasmata archaeon
GCGATCACGGATCACACATACTTTTCACCAGGACATCACACTAATTGAAATCTGCAATAAAAAATATTCCAATGGGGAAACGGCAAAATTATACCAATTCCCCATGTGTTTCAGGATCATCGGCCCAGACTTATTCTCGGTCTGATGGGTATATGTGAATCCATGAGCCTTACGCTTGTAACATATTCCCTTCCTCTTCTCTGAATTACAAGACTTTTCCTTTCACCAAGCTTCCCTGCAGAAATAGATGCAAGAAGGTCCTTCATGCCCCTTATTCTGTTACCGTCAAACTCCTTTATCACATCACCCTCCTCCAGTCCGGCATTATCCGCTGGGCTCCCGTGGTTCACCCTCACTACAAGAACGCCCTCTGAAGCCCTTATACCGTACCTGGAGGCAGTTTCATTATCCAGAGTTATGCCAGATATTCCTATCTGGGGCCTGACCACGCGGCCATCCTTTATGAGTTCCTCTACCACCCTCTTGACTGTGTTTGAGGGTATCGCAAAGCCCATCCCCTGAGCGAAAGGTATGATGGCAGTGTTTATCCCCATTACATGGCCATGAATATCAGACAGGGGGCCGCCACTGTTTCCCGGGTTTATAGCTGCATCCGTCTGAATGAGCCCTTCAAAGATGAAATCCGCCCATGGCATTGGCCTTCCTACTGCACCCACCAATCCCAAAGAAACTGTAGGTTCTCCCGGAAGGCCGAAAGAGTTGCCCATTGCCAGTGCTAGCTGGCCAGGTTTTACCTCATCTGAATTCAGAAGCTCTGCTGCCTTCAGTCCACTCTTCTGAACCTTCAAAAGCGCAATATCAGTCTGTGGGTCCCCTCCAACAACCTGGCCATCCGCCGAAGTTCCATCCGGAAGGATAACTTCCACATCTTCTGCCCCCTCCAGAACGTGGTTATTGGTCACTATATATCCATCACTGGTGTAAATGATGCCTGAACCACTGCCTTTTACCGGCTGCAAACCATATCCATATGGACTTCTGAATCCACTTGAATTTATTCTTACAACCGAATTTCTCAGTTCTTTTACTGCTTCCTCTATATTATTCTGAAGATTCTCCAGTTCTGTCAATCTATTACCTCCTGAACCCTTTTCATCTGATGGGTTCATGTGAGTGTATTGGTATCAAATTAATATACCAGAAAGTTATTTTAAGTGAACCTGGTGAGGATAAGTTGACCAAGTATGGAAAAAATGATCAGGTCGCAGTTCTGTCTGAGCAGAAAGACCCGGAGAGAATATTCAGAAAATGGACAGTGAAAATACTCAGAATTCTATCCGAGTCAAGCCCAAGAAGATACAATGATATACGGAGATCCCTGGTGGACATCAGCCCATTCAGCCTTTCCGAGGAACTGAAAAAACTCGAATCTGAGGGTATTGTGCAGAGGACAGTAACATCTTCCAGCCCACCCAGTGTTTTTTATAGTCTTTCTGCAAAGGGATGGGAGCTCATTGCAATAATCAGGGAGATGCAGGACTGGATAGAAAGGTGGAACTGATTTTCAAGTGAATTGAGGAGAAAGAAATATTACATATAGAACCTTACCTGAGAGGAGGGCTTGTGGTCTAGCGGTTATGACATCGCTCTCACACAGCGAAGGCCGCCGGTTCAAATCCGGCCAAGCCCATTTAAAGGTTCAATCAGGTCCTGTTTTCAGGAGGATTGGTGCGAATTTATTATTTATGTGAAAGGATACAAACACTCCGCTCTTACCAGGCCATCATACAATGATATTTATTCTAGGGATAACCTATTGAATAATTATTTATGACAAATTGCCCTTATCAATATATGATCGTAGTAGAAAACAGGATACCTGTAAAAAAGGAGTTCAGAGAAAAATTTGAAAAATTATTTACAGAAAGGGAAAGCCATCTTGACAAGACACCCGGATTCGTCAGAAATGAAGTTCTAAGACCTGTCAAAGGAGATGAGTATGTAGTTATGACACACTGGGAATCAATGGAGCACTTCCAGAAATGGATGAACAGTGATGCGTTCAAAAAAGCCCACTCTGGTGACACGCTTCCCAAGGAGGCTTTCGCAGGAGAAAACGTAATAGCAATTCATGAGGTCTTTCTTTCCTCATAATTTTGAAGTTCCACTACCGACATCATTTTGTTCCTGAGGTCAAGAGTAAACAGGCTAAGGGAAATCAGCTGAATTATAGCATAAACTTACCATTGAAGGAAATAATGTAGTTTCATTATTGGCACTTATAAGAATACAGGCAATGGATCTTCTGGCCCCTTAGAAATGGAGGATAATATCTCAGGTTACTGTAATTTCATTACAATAGTCAATTTTGACCTGGCTGGAGAGATATAATAAAGAACTGAAAGACTCAAATTTTTTCATAACAAGTTCATTGGGAATTTTCAATTTTTGAAGGCAATTAATGAGGTAAAAATATTCAGGAATGATTTAAACGGCTGGTACCAGATTTACTTTAATAATGGAAAAAGCAGTATTAATACTGCCCTCATCTCATTTCTTTCAGGACTTCCCTTGCCTTGCCAATGAATTCCTTGACATCCTCTTCAGAGAGGATCAGTGCAGGCCTCAGTCTTATTGTTAGCTCTCCTGCCTTGAGAAGCAAAACTCCTTTCGAGAACATCCTGTCGAAGAACTCGTCCCTGTATTTCTCACTCTTGAGGTCAAAAGCATCCATAAGCCCTCTTCCTCTTGGGTTTGAAACCAGATCAGGGAACTCACTGCTGAGGTTATTGAGTTCATCCACAAGTACCTTCCCGATCTTTTCAGCATTCTTAATCAGTGACTCCTCCTTGACGATTTCAATGAATTTCTTTGATCTGACCATGTCAACCAGGTTGCCTCCCCAAGTTGAATTTATTCTGCTTGAAACCTTGAATACATTGTCCTCGACTTCGTCTATCTTGCTTCCAACCATTATACCGCAAACCTGTGATTTCTTTCCAAAGACCAGAATGTCAGGCTTTACGTCGAAATGCTGGTGTGCCCACCACTTGCCTGTGACTCCCATTCCGGACTGTACTTCATCAAAAATGAGAAGCGAGTCATTTTCCCTGACAAGCTTAGCAACACCCTTGAAATATTCATTTCTGAAATGGTTGTCTCCGCCTTCTCCCTGAATAGGCTCCATTATGAAAGCTGCTATATCATTTCCATATTTCTCAAAGGACTGTTCCATCTCTGTCAGGCTCTTCTTCTCTAGCTCTTCCACTTCCTGCAATACTTTTTCAGTTACTGGAAACCTCAGCTTTGGGTTTGAAATTCTGGGCCAGTCGAATTTTGGGAAATAAATGGTTTTCCTTGGGTCATGCGTGTTCGTCAGGCTAAGAGTGTATCCGCTTCTTCCATGAAATGCCTCTTTGAGGTGCATTATCTTGCTGCCCAGTTCCTTTGTTTCACCATTCATCATGTTCTTACGGACTTTCCAGTCAAACGCCGCCTTCAAGCCATTTTCTACAGCAAGCGCTCCTCCGGAAACAAAGAAAAAGTACTTCAAGTAATCGGGGGTGGCTTCACGGGATAGTGTTTCGACAAATTCGGCCATCTGTCTGGTATAGATATCAGAATTTGTGACCTTATTTTTTGCTGCCAGCATGAGGTCCTTCAGAAATTCCGGGTCAGAAAGCCCGGGATGATTCATACCAACTGGGTTTGAAGCAAAGAAACCAAAGAAATCCAGTAAGTATCTGCCCTTCTCAGAGTCGTAAAGCCTCGTACCCTTGCTCTTTTCCAGATCCAGGACCATGTCAAGGCCGTCGGCCAGCATCCTTGATCCGATAACACTATGCACATCTTTGAGTCGTATCATCGATTCGCTATTCATGTTACTTCATGTCTTAATCCAATATATCTCATTTTGCTATCTTCGTCATTCATGCAACCTAGAAAATTCGACTTCGTGAGAATGATTACGAAGTTCGTATTAAACATACATTTTGAAATAATAACATGGAAATGCTTAATATCAACAATAGTGGTGTCGCCTTTTAATGTACCATCAGCCACATCACGATCATTATTAAGGAAGTGATAAAAATTGGATATCCCGGACTTGCATTTTCAGTAATTTATAGAGGATCATATACAGAATTGTTTCTCCAGAACAAAAGAGGAGGAAAGATAAAGATCAAACAGTATCTTACCAGCAAACCATTAGGAAGATCAGGAAATGTCAGGATTATAGCATCGGAGCCAAGGATAAATGAGTCTGCAATGATCTTGAATAATTCTTCTATTACATATATTGCGAAATCCTATTCTAAAAACATGTAATTGCTAATCTGTCTTTAAAATGAAAGCAATAATTGTCAGA
>JAKAAJ010000079.1 GCA_021802365.1 Thermoplasmata archaeon
CCAGAGCAGGAAGAAGCATGGTTATCCCAAATGGGATCAGAACAAGCAGGGGATGCGTGACAAGAGACAGTGTTGAGTATTTGATCTCCTTGGAGCTGATTTTTATACTCATTAGCTCCGGAAGCTTTCCCACCATCAATGAGGTAATGAATATTGCGAAGATCACATACATGAATATGTTCAGGACACCTGTTCCAACACCACCGAGCGGATCGTTAAGAATGAGATTACCCATTAGCCCAAGCAGACCCGCCGGGGTGAATGCCAGAAGAACAGAATCAGCGGCTCCGGTTGATGTAAAAACGGCTCCTGAAGAGAATATGGAAGTTTGCGAGATCCCTATGGCAGTCTCTTTCCCCATCATGTTCCCTGTAAATAGGGTTCCAAGTGAGGTTATTGAGGGAATGCCGCTGTATTCTGCGAAAAATGTCATGAATGTTGTGAAAAAGAAGATTGAAATAAGTACGATATAAAGAGTCCTGGCAAAGCCTCTGTTATTGAATACCTTCCCAAGGGAAAGTATGGAACCCAGAGGGATTAAGGTGAAAGAGAGGAATTCAACCAGATTAGTGAACCAGTTGGGATTTTCAAGAGGCATGGCAGCATTTGAGCCATAGAACCCCCCACCATTAGTTCCAATGTTCTTTATGGCTTCCCATGTTGCCACAGGGCCCAGGGGCAGCCGCTGAAGACCTCCAGAAAGTATAGGATTAACATTAACGTACTGGCTTAGATCCTGCGGAACCCCGGAGAGTATGAATATTATTGTGATAAGAATCGTAAGGGGAAGTATCAGGTAGAATACAGATACAAGAAAATCTCTGTAGAAATTTCCTATCCTGCCGTTCTCGTTGAGTATTCCACGTATAAATGCCATTGATACAGCAAAGCCTGTTGCTGCTGCAAGAAACATAAGGCCTGTGAGTACAAAGGTCTTGCTCAGGTATGAAAGATGAAGTGGATCTGAATAATGCTGAAGATTCGTATTTGTCAGAAAAGATGTTACTGTGTTGAATGAAAGCGAAAAAGAGTAGTTATGGGTTACTCCTGCAAATGGAAAATATGTCTGAAAGAAAAAGAACAGAAAAGCAAAAATTCCTGCAGCAGCATTGAATATAAGAAGTGTGATAAAATATTCCTTCATCTTTGTATCCTTTTTGGCATCTTCCCCAAAAATGCTAATGAAGAAGTTAACCAATCTCCCGGAAATGGGATCCAGCCAGGTTTTTTCCCCTCTGTAAAGCTTTGCGATATATCCGGAGATCAGGTATGCAAAAATGGAGAGAAGCAGAATATAGATTAGAATTATAATTGTTCCTGAAACAAGGCGTTGACTTTCAAAGAATGATACCCAGAAGTTTGTTCCTCCTGATGAATCCGTAGAGACATAACTCAAAATTTCTCAGCCCCTATTATACTGTAGAAAAGATAGACAGCTACCAGAAGCACGACTATGCTCACTGATATAAGAACATATGACAATTCTATCCCGCTCATCATGCAAAGCACTTATTTATAATTATTGATAAAAATGAATATTATTATATTAAAACTCCATAATCCCTTGACTCAGTAAAATCAAGGTTTAAAAGCTTTAGACATGTATGGACCAAATCTACTGTATCCAAGTTTCCTGAAGTATTCTCTTACACCGATTCCACTGATCACATTGATCCTTTTAAGAGAATACTCCTCCGTTGTTATCCTTTCAGCCTCTTCCAGCAGAGATTTGCCAAGTCCGCGATGCTGCCATAGTGACGATTCATGTTCACCAAGTGGCACAACCTCACCAAGAACCTTTATTTCCCTTACGACGGAGGCATTATCCATTTCCGGCCTGTGATGATCTGCTGAAGGGATGCGGAGCCTCAGATAACCATATATACTGTGAGATTCCTCAAAAGAGAGAAATATTTCTTTTCCATCCGAAGCCACGTAATCACGTCTCACAAGAACAGGATCTTTGCCTTCATTTGATGCAATACCAATCTCCCTGCTTCTTATTTCCCAGGTTTCTTCGTTCTCTTCACGTAGTTTACTGTCTATTATGTTCCGGATATCACTCCTCTTCACACCGGCCTCTATAAAATTAACAGGGATATCCCTCTGCATCCTTTGGACTCGAATCCATGGCGGGCACATTTTCAGGAATTCCTTAATTATCTCTGCTGCCTCCTCTGTGTCAGGGGGGCGATACCTGCCCATTTTCCAAAGGTTGTAAAGAGCAGTGCCCTTAACAACCAGCGTTGGATAGATCTTCAGCATATCCGGCCTGAAAGACGGGACCTCAACTATTTTCCTGAAGCTTCTAATGTCTTCATCCCTGTTGGAACCATACATTCCGGGCATAACATGGTAAACGATCTTGAGACCGGAATCCTTGGATAATTTTGTGGACTCTATTATTTCCTTTATTCCATGTCCACGCCCATTCATTCTCAGTATTTTCTCGTTTACCACCTGAACTCCCAGCTCAACCTTTGTTGTCCCGTATGAAAGCGCCAGGTCAATGTCTTTTTTCATAAACCAGTCTGGCTTTGTTTCAACTGTAATACCAACGCATCGTCTATCAGCGGTCTCATTGGCTTCTATACTACTTTCAAGTGATTGGGAAACTGTGCGGTTCATTCCGTCCAGGCAACCCTTAACAAATGATGTCTGATAATCCGGCTCTCTGGCCGTAAATGTTCCGCCCATTACTATAAGATCAATTTTGCTTGTATCGTGACCAATTGTTTCTAGCTGTTTGAGGCGGTTGAATGTTATCTGATATGGATCATAATTGTTCATTCGGCCCCTTAGAGCAGACGGCTCATACCCAGTGTATGCCTGCGGAGAATTGTTCTTTACTCCACCTGGACAGTAAAGGCACTGCCCATGCGGGCAGCTCTCTGGTGAAGTCATAGCAGCCACAACTGCCACTCCAGATATGGTTCTGGTAGGTTTGATCCTGAGGAGTCTCCTTTTGTCCTTTTGAACCCTTCCAGAATTAAGAATTTCAGTGTCACTGGGAATATGATCCAGGTGCAGCATACTCGAAAGGGAGAGCTTCCTTCTCTGAAGCTGATCTCTTTCACGGATCTTTCCGCTGTTAATTTCCTCCGAGATCGTTTCAAAGAAGTCCATCATCACTGTATTTTCATCATAATAATAAAATCTAACCTCCTCAATCCAATAATTGAAAATGGCTCCACACTTATACATATTGTCAAGGCAACACCGTTGGCCCTCTTACCAACTTAGATTCTTACTATTCAGATTATCATGATAAAAACAGACTCAGATACTGTAGGTAAAAGAGTAATATACAATTGGGATCACATTTCATGGTTGATATTGAAGAGGTAGAGATAAGATTCCCTGAAGGCTGCAACATAATTCTGGGGTACTCTCACTTCATTAAGACGGTTGAAGATCTGACAGAAATCATTGAGACGCACCTCAACGGAGCCAAGTATGCAATTGCTTTTTCTGAAGCTTCAGGAAAAAGGCTTATCAGATATTCCTCGAGCGATGATGAACTTAAGAATTATGCAGTGGATAATATCAAAAGGCTTGCCGCGGGCCATACATTTATGATAACTTTACGAAATGCATTCCCCATAGCAATACTTAACGCCGTAAAGGCCTGCCAGGAGGTTGGAAGTGTATTCGCTGCTACAGCAAACCCTATCAGTGTTATTGTAGCGAGAGGCAAGAATGGCGGTGGTGTTATGGGTGTAATTGACGGTTTTTCACCTCTTGGATTAGAAACAACTGAGGATCAGAAGGCACGTATTAAATTCTTAAGAGACATCGGGTACAAGAAATAAGGGCCCGTAGTGTAATGGATATCACCTAGGCCTCCGGAGCCTATGATTCGGGTTCGAATCCCGGCGGGCCCGTTCTCTATGTGGCTCACTTTTTTTCGAAAAACTTTATAATACTATATTTGCAAACAATTATTGGCATAAGTATCTCAAGGATTTTTGTCTTCCGGGCATATACTCACGGATCGATTTTTTAAATATGTTAATGATTGAATGCAGATAATGTTGAACTGGGCTAATTGCCTTTAACCATATCTATTCCATGATTCCTATCAGGCTATGGTTAAATTTTTGGAATGCCCTTTATTTAATGGAAAGAAGCTGAGTTCCACTTATCTATTTCACCCTTAATCCATGATTTGAGCCGTTCCATAGCAAACATTCCTCCTGTTGGCACGTTGATATCAAATCTAGTTATACCCTCCATATCCTGTGCTTTCTTCTTCAAAAGTTCCACATCTACGAGAGATTCAGCGAACCCCAGTAAGGTTGCACCTATCGGTTCTGTCA
>JAKAAJ010000016.1 GCA_021802365.1 Thermoplasmata archaeon
TGTAATGGTTCTTCCACGGCTGAGGAACTTCACCGCAAGAAGCACAGCAACCGATATAACAATGAGTATTGCGGACGCAGTTATGGCTGGCCCAGGGCCATAGTATCCATAATACTGGTAAATAAGGACGGAGGCAGTTTCTGTGCCACTGAACAGACCTCCGGATATATAGAACACAAGTATTGCCACGGAGCCAAATTCACTGATTGCCCTGCTCATTGAAGTCAGTGATGCTGACAGAAGGCCTCTGGCGTTGGAGGGGATGAGAAGTCCGTACAGTATGGCTGATCTTCCCTTTCCCAGAGTTGAGGCAAACTGCTCAGGCTCTCTGTTAAGTGAAGTAAACAGGGATTGTGCCGACCTGATATATATGGGGGCAGATATGAATGAAAGTACAAGTACCAGACCAAATAGTGAATCGTAAAGCCCAAGGCCATGTTCTGTCAGAAATCTTCCGAAAGGTGTGATGGGGCTTCCAAGGATGAGGAATGCTATTCCAACAATGGGGTGGGGAATAGAGGCAGGTATGTCTGAAATAGCTTCAGCCATCCTACCGGAACTTCTTGAAAGAACGTATGAAAGGGGAGTGAATATAACAAATACAAGAAGTGCAGACAGCGCTGCAGAAAAAAGTGTCAGGGCTATGGAGTGGAAAACAGCAGGGGAATAGCCCTGAGGGCTTCTGTAAACAACAAACCCGAAGTAGAGAACAAGAGCAATAGGCAGAAGTATAAGGAGAAGTGAAATGAGTGACCATATTCCTATGGCATCACCCCTCATCCAGGATGTTTTGTTCAGATAGGACCACCTTCAGAGATATCTCCATTAGCAACCATATCTGAGATGAATTGCGGAGGTCTTGTTGAATTGAACAATATTCCATGTGAAAGAGGTTTCAATCCGTAGGGAGATAGAAGTGAACTGTGTGTTATCACGAATGTGGTAAAGTTCTCAGCTATTCCCTGATATGGCTCCCCCGAAGGATTGGAAATGAAAAGATAAATAGGCTTTCCAGTGAAGATTGTACCGGAATAGTTAAGGGAGAACCCGGAGTAAAATAAAGCCAGGCTTGTATTCCCCAGTCCTGTATAACTGGAAAGATTGACATAGCCAATGTTTTTGGCAATGGCTGCAGACTTGTAGATAAACAGGAACTGAATGTTTCCACTAACTAGAGGTGATACAAGTTCAGCAGCACTGGATGCTGTTCTGTTTCCACTGTTTGAGATAAGCCTGTCCATGTAGTAAGACTGATTATTTGCAAATAGCTTGCCAGCTATTTCAAGACTGATCCATGCTCTGTACCCAGCTGGGTCTGAAAGTGGATCAGATATTCCAACCTTCACCTTCCCGGAAGTCAGCAGGGTGTAGCCGGCATTCAGAAGAGTGGTGTTGTTTGTCGCATAACCAGTTCTGAGATCTGAAATTATCTGGTTCTCTGTTGGAGTTGAAACCGAAGCTGGCGCATAAGCCAGGGCCATGTGGTCCGACGCAAAGGCAACAGCCCAGCCTGAATAATGTGACCCAAGGTAACTCTGGTTGTAAGAGGAAAGTGAAACACTGATGAAGTTTGTTGAGGTCTCACCCTGTCCTATTTCCCTGGCCATATCGAATGAACCACCTGATTTGACAGGCAGATGTGGTGTACCGGTTCTGTTCTGAAAGGCACTCAGCAATGTGTTGCTCTCCTGAAGGTATGCATCTGCTGAGAACACTGAAATTTCAGGTTCTGGTTTTAAGGATGAAACGAAATGGATACCAAGACCAATTGCAATCATAACCAGAGCCACAGCAATGGCGAGGACTTTCCTGTTCATATAACCGGATAAATGATGAATATTTTAAAGTGTTTAATTCAATGTAGAATTAAATGAAAATGTTTACATACGTATGTTAAATGCACTCAGGATGCGAACCCTATTCACTGAAAGGCAGCTGGAAATTAACCGCCTTTTGCGGGAGGGGATATCTCGAGCTGAAATAGCATCAAGGCTTGGAATAACTGTTCAGGATGTAAGCATAACTGAACGAAGATTCAGAGAAAATCTTGAGAAGGCAGTGAACACAGTAAATCTTGCAAAGAACCTTTCAGTGGTATCGTCCATTTCACTTGCATCTGGAACACACATTCTCGATGCAAGCAAGATGATAATGAACTATGCTGACTCAGAAGGTATTAAGTTAAAGGACAACACACTGTCAGTAGTTTCAGGCCTGAGAGGATATCTAGGCTCTGATCTGAAGAATGGAAGGATGAAGCGGGACGTTGAAGTTCTCATACTTCCGGATGGGGGATTGAGATATCTCTAGATCCTCCTCATATAGACATTTGTTACTGAATGGTCAGCAGCCTTCTTCAGAATAAGATCTGCGTGGTATTTTGTCGGTTCAATATTCTCCCTCAGGTTAACACCATTGATTCTGTCCCAGATCTCCGATGCAGTCCGCTTTGCCTCTTCAACATCAAGGTCACCGTATTTCCTGAAGAATGAATTTGGATCTCTGAATGCTGTCTCCCTGAAGACAAGAAACCTGTCTATGTACCACTGCTTTATGTCCTGCTCAAGCGCGTCCACATATATGGAAAAATCAAAGAAATCCGACACCAGGAGCTCAGGTGCGATAACTGATCTTGGAATGGTATGCCTTGTCTGA
This sequence comes from Thermoplasmata archaeon, assembly GCA_021802365.1. The sequence continues at coordinate 2,656 of JAKAAJ010000016.1, forward strand.
AGGACATTCAATCCTTCGAGTATGAGTATATCAGGCTTGTCAACCATTTCATATCTGCCTGGAACTATATCATAGATCAGGTGAGAATAAACAGGAATCTTAATTTCTGGCTTTCCAGACTTGATGTCATACAGGAATCTTATGAGAGCCCTGAGATCATAGCTTTCTGGAAATCCTTTTCTTTCCATGATACCTTTTTCCCTGAGAATTGAATTGGGGTAAAGAAACCCGTCAGTGGCAACAAGGTCTACCTTTGGCCTTTCAGGCCAGCGGGAAAGCAATGTCTTCAGCAACCTTCCTGTGGTGCTTTTTCCAACAGCAACGCTCCCTGCTATCCCTATAACGTAAGGTACTCTGTCCACATCTTCGCTGAGGAAAGTCTTTCTTGCCCTGAAGAGTTGAGAGGATGCATCAAAATAAAGCTTCAATAGCCTTGAGATTGCAAGATATACCTCTTCTACCTCAACAGAAGAGACCATCTCGTTTATTCCCCTTATGATTTTCAATTCGTCTTCAGAGATGGTCATCGGGGTTGAATTCCTGAGCCTGCTCCATTCTGTTCTATTGAAGGCCACATAAGGGGACGCTCCATTTCTGTTTAGGTTGCTGAACATATTTAGGACCAGATGAGGCACCAATATTGAATTGCTTTAATATGCTTATTATTCACCCCAATAAGGGCGAATTAATGGCCCATAAGAGAAAATCCATTATCCAATCAGGTGAATGATTATGACGCTGGGAGGGAGATTCGAACTCCCGAGCTACGAGAGCACAGGCTTTCCAGACCTGCGCCTTACCGGGCTAGGCTATCCCAGCTTTCCTTTCTTAATTGTTTGGAATTATATAACTGTTCTATGGCCCGCATCATCTCTTAATTCTTATGCCGCATCCTCTGGATATTCAGGTTCAGATTATATTATAATCATCATGAACATGAATGAAACATGTTCAGCAATGATCTGTTGAAAGGGAAAACTGTCCTTATCACAGGCGGAGGCACAGGTATAGGGAGGGAAATGGCCTTGCGTTTCTCGGAACTAGGTGCCTCCATATGTATTCTTGGAAGGAGAGAAAATGTACTGAAGGAGACCTGCAGTAAAATCAGGGAGAATAAAAGACCTGCCTTTTACCACGTATGTGATGTCCGATCCCCGGAGGAGATCTCATCCTCTCTGGATTTTTTCATAGAAAATGCCGGAATGCCTGACATTCTGGTCAACAATGCTGCGGGAAACTTTGTAAGTCCAACTGAACTGCTTTCTCCACATGCAGTTGATTCAGTACTTGGCATAGTTCTCCATGGAACGATATACATGACTCTTGATCTTGGGAAGAGATGGATAAAGGCATCCCATAAGGGTGTTGTCCTGGACATTGTTACAACTTATTCATGGACAGGCTCTGCATTCGTCGTCCCCTCTGCAGCTGCAAAGGCAGGTGTTCTGGCTCTAGTAAGGTCACTTGCAGTAGAATGGGCCCATTATGGAATAAGGCATGTTGCGATTGCCCCCGGGCCATTCCCGACAGAGGCTACCAGGAAGAACCTTTTCCCTATACCTGAGGTGGAGGAAATGTTATCGGAGCGAGTTCCCCTGGGAAGGGTCGGGAAAATGGAGGAGATAACCAACCTTGCTGCATTCCTGATTTCAGATGGTGCTTCATTCATAAATGGTGAGGTGGTCACAATAGATGGAGGCGAATGGCTCAAGGGGGCTGGAGAGTTCAGCGGTCTGCTTGCACTTTCAAAGGAACAGTGGCAAACCATTAGGGAGATTTCCAGAAAGAAGAGTTGAACGAACTCGAACCATTGTCACTTTGATCAGATCTGTGGAACGCCGGGGGGGAGATTCGAACTCCCGAGCGAACAAGCGCAATAGATCTCGAGTCTATCGCCTTACCGGGCTAGGCTACCCCGACACTGGTGCTCCCAGATGCTTCAGTTTAAAATAAATGATCTCATGAGAGGTTTCAAGGGATCCGGCAATCACGCCTGGAACTAATTTTTAATTCTGTTATGTTCCTTCATCATGCAGCGATCCATTACCACCATCATTCCATTCTGTTTTGCAAGATCAGCGGCATCAGAGTTCACGACACCTTCCTGCAGCCAGAGAACCTTCGGTGATCTGGAAAGAGAATCTCTCACTATATCCAGAGCTGCTTCCGGTTTTCTGAACACATCCACGACATCCACCTTAATATGATCGGGAATGGAGGAAACAGAAGGGTAAGATTCGATCCCCTCCCATGTCTTAATTGCAGGATTCACTGGTATTATTCGGTATCCGTGGGACATCAGGTACTTTGCAACCCTGTAGCTGTCGCGGTCACTCTTATCTGATAAACCAACTACGGCAATATTCCTGTAATTTTTCAGAATTTCTGGAATGTGGGATTCATCGTATCCGGACATGATTTCCCATGAATCTTATGTTAAAAACGTTTATGTTTCTTAACACAGGGATAAATGGAAATACGTCACAGTTAAATAGCTTCTCAAAATACAACATCTCAATGTTTTGTCCCAAATGCGGTTCACTCATGACAAGTACCTCCGGAAGACAGGTATGTCCAAATTGTGGCTACACCAAATCTTCAAGCTCCGGTTCCGATTCTAAAATTGTTACAAAGGGCAGTGAGAAGGAGATCATAATCATAAGGGAGGAGAAGCAGACAGAGCCTCTGGATTCGGATGCTGTCTGTCCGAAATGCCACGAGCAGGGTGCCTATTATCTCCTGAAGCAAACCAGATCAGCGGATGAACCGGAGACGAAGTTCTACACATGTTCACACTGCGGTCACAGATGGAGAGACTATGCCTGAATTCAATAGAAAAGGCTTAAAAGAGCTGTTTCATTCTTAACCCATGGTTCTGGAAGGTCTTTCAAGTTCTCTGAGGGAAACACTTAGAAAGATATCAGGTTCAACTTACATTGACAGGGATACAATAAAGGATGTTGTGAAGGATGTACAGAGGGCGCTTCTCAAATCTGACGTGAATGTAAAGCTGGTTCTGGACCTCTCATCAAGGCTTGAAAAACGAGCCTCTGAGGAGAAACCTCCAGCTGGAATGACAGCCCAGGATTATATGATCAAGATCATTTATGAGGAACTCCTTGGAATACTTGGCGAACCATCCTCCCTTAAGATTGAGCCACAGACCATAATGCTTGTTGGTCTCTACGGCCAGGGGAAGACCACATCCGCCGGTAAACTGGCTAAGTTCTTTCACAGGAAAGGCCTTAATGTAGGTCTGATAGCAGCTGATATCCACAGGCCCGGAGCATATGATCAGCTTGAACAGATTGCCAGGTCAATAAATGTTCCATTCTACGGGGAGAGAGGAAACCGAGACCCTGAAAAGATAATAAAGCATGGTATGGAAAAATTGGCTGATATGCAGGTAAAGATCATAGATACCAGCGGAAGGGACTCTCTAAATGATGATCTCATAAAGGAGATCAGGGGAATCAAGGAGCGGTTCAAGCCTGATGAGGTTCTTCTCGTCATGGATGCCACGGTAGGACAGCAGGCTGGAAACCAGGCCAGAACACTCAATGAAGCAACTGGTATCACAGGTGTAATCATCACAAAAATGGACGGTACTGGTAAGGGTGGAGGTGCATTGAGTGCTGTGGCCCAGATACATTCTCCCGTATACTTCATTGGAACAGGTGAACACCTGGATGATCTTGAGATATTCAATCCCAAGAAGTTCCTCTCAAGATTGCTGGGCCTTGGTGATCTTGAAACACTGATGGAGGCTTTCAAGGATACTCAGATCACGGAGGAACAGGCAGAGGAATCCATGAACAAACTCATGTCCGGAAAGTTCAACCTGAAAGACATGTACGAGATCTGGGAAAAATTCGCACAGCCTGGCCTTATGAGAAAAATGTTTGATGCCCTCCCTCTAACAAAAATACCCGGCGCATCAAAGATAGGTGACCAGGATATCGAGACAGCACAGAATAAACTTCAGAATTACCGCTACATAATGGATTCCATGACATTCAGGGAGCTGGAGGAACCGGATATAATCAACTCCAAGAGGATATCCAGAATTTCAAAGGGTTCAGGCAGATCGGAGGAGGAGATAAGGAGCCTTCTAAGGGAGTTCAAGGCCATGAAGAAGAATGTGAAAGCAATGAAAGGAAACAGAGGCTTCAAGAAACTGCTGAAGAACCAGATAAGGGGAGGGAACTTCAGCCTGGACAATATTCCGGAATTCAGCGAGAATCAGTGAGCAGAGGCTCTATAGGACATTTACTGTTGAAGAAAAGTTCATTGATGGAAATGGAATGGAATTCTGTATCGGCCATTATCTCCTGAATTGCCAGAAGTCTGTCTCCATGGAGTCCTCTCAATTTTCTCCAGAAATCGGCGTTTTTCCGGTAGTCCCTTTCAATTTTTTTCATACTTTCTGAATAGATTTCCATGGCACTGGCGGAACTGCTGGAGTCGAGCCCAGCAGTGATTGCATCGGCCGCCATCTCTGATGTCAGCGCTGCATAATGTAAGCCGTTGAGAAAAGCTGGATCCTGGCCAATAGCTCTTGAGCCTATGTTTATCTGTCCATCTGAGCATGGAAGGGGATCGTAAAGAATCAGAGCATCCATCCTGTGGCCAGTGAGCCATCCTCCATGCATGGCCTTCATGTCATGCACCTCAATAACAGCAGTTCTGAAACCGTTTCCCTGCGAAAGATCCTGCACATAACTTCCGCCACCCATACCAAGGGAAATATAAGATTGATAATCTTCATTTGAGAATTTCCTGCCTGAAAACATTTGGGTGCAAATGCAGTTGCCACTCCTGTAACTTAAGTCGGGTCCATCAGCCCTGACAAGAATACTGGCCTCTATCACATCATTTTCACCGCCAAAGAATTTAGCTCTGAAACCATTTTTCACTGCTCTTACAGAATCAAGCCTTTTCCGGATGCTTAGATCACAGCCTGAAAGTGCCGCAAGCGATGCCATCTCTTTGTCAAGTTTGTCTCTGTCAACAGTGCAGTCCATACCGCCAGGATTCACTGAAGAATGCATAAGCAAAGGTGTTCTGCCAGATTTCGGAGTCACAAAAGAGAGTTCTATTTTATCAATTCTGTTGAGGTTTGCTCTGTCCGAATCTATGAGGAATTTTTCACTAACAAGGGAGGAATTTGTCCCCTCTCCGGAATAAAGGGGTACTCCAATCTCCTGCCTGGGGTCGAATATGGCCGTTTTAAATCCTCTCCCGGAAAGGAGCCTTCCAAGATAGGAACCGGAAGGGCCAGCCCCATAGATAAGGACATCGTAATCTGACATCGAATCATGAGCCCTGGCAGGTGATTAAAACTTTTTCCCGATTTTTAAAGCAACAATATATATTGGTACAGGTTAACTTACAATGGCAGTTGCACAGGATGAAGATCTGTTGGATACATTTCGGAAATCAAGAAGAATTTATGTCCATGGGGCCCCATGTACACCATCTTCACTTCTTGATGTAATTGCTTCAATGGCCGGAGATTCTTTCTGTCCTGATATATATCACATTGAGATATCGCCCTCTCAGGACTATCTGAATGCTGTGCAGGAGCACAGGATCAGGGATCATTCACTATTTGTGGGCCAGAATATGAGAAATGCAGTCGAATCAGGAGGAACCGAATACATGCCAGTATTCCTTTCTGAAATACCGTGGATGGTCAGAAATGTAATAAGGCCTGATCTCACAATTGTTGGTCTCTCAACTGCAGATTCACAGGGTTATCACTCTCTGGGACCAAACGTGCTGGAAATGAGGGCTGCTATGGAAACATCCGGGGCAGTGGTGGGTGAAATTAACAGCGGCATTCCAAGGACTTTTGGAAGCAATCTGGTCAGGAGATCAGATCTCATATTTACGGTGGAGAATGATTCGGGCATACCGGAATATCCTCGGAAGAATGCGGATAAAGTTGACAGGGAAATAGGGGAAAAAGTGTCAGAACTTGTTGAGAATGGTGCAACGATACAGGCAGGTATCGGTAATGTATCCGACTGTGTGATGGAGTCCCTTGATGGTCATCAGAACCTTGGAATACACACAGAACTTTTCTCAAATGGCATGCACAGGCTTTCCGAATCCGGGGCTGTCAACAACAGTCTGAAAACCATAGACAGAGGAAGGTCTGTGGCAACATTTGCAAAAGGGTCTTCTGAATTATACAGGTTCTTAAATGATAACCCCTCCGTACTTTTCATGGACGTGGACTATACAAATGACACTTCAGTTATCAGGAAAAATTACAGGATGACAAGCATCAATACCTGTCTTTCAATGGACATAACAGGACAGGTAAATGCAGAGTCCATTGGAACACGGATAATATCCGGCGTGGGTGGGCAGATGGACTTTGTGAGAGGAGCTTCGCTTTCCCCTGGTGGAAAGTCAATATTTGCCATCCGTTCCAGGACAGAGAAGGGTATACCAAAGATAGTGCCATTTCTCGAGCCTGGTTCAGGGGTAACCACCACTAGGAATCATGTGCAGTATGTTGTTACGGAAAACGGCTCCGTGAACCTGCATGGTCTCAGCATAAGAGAGAGGGCAAAGGCTCTGATCTCCATTGCACATCCTGATGACAGAGACCCCCTGGAGAAGTTTGCCCGTGAGCACATACCCTCATTCCGCTAGCCAGTGCAGTATTCAATTGAAATATACATATTCGTACATCATAATTTTGGGAAATTTTATATCCGCCGCCTCATTCAGAGCCCAGTAGATCTTCATGAGTAATGGAACAGACTATGATGTTATTGTTGCAGGATCCGGTCTGGCCGGATCACTTGCAGCAACCACTGCAGCCCGAGCTGGAAAAAATGTCCTTCTTCTGGACAGAAACCCGGAGCCGGAGGTTGGGAAAAAGACTACCTGGGGCTGGGTTTGCGGAGATGCAGTGGCAGGTTCGCATATCAATTTCGTACAGAACAGGCTTAAGGTGAAATTTGGCCAGCCGGAGCTGGACAGAAGAGTGGACGGTGTTTATGCCGTATCCCCGGATCTCAAGACAAGATTTCTTTTTGATGGTCTTGGGTACACGCTTGACAGGCCAGAATTCGAGGCGAAGTTGCTTCAGCTGGCAAAACAGGCAGGAGCAACCTACATGAATGATTTTGAGGTCACGGGCCCCATAATCCAGGAGAACAGGGTCGTTGGAATAAGGGGAAAAGAGGGAAAGAAGGAGGAGAAGGAATACAGGGCTAAAGTTGTGATAGATGCTCTGGGGATTTCAACTGTGATAAGGAGAAATCTCCCTGAAAACATTTTTGTTGAGAGGAAGATCGACATAGACGACATAGAGTCCACTGGCCGTTACATATACGAGTTTGAAAAGGATCACGACGATCTCAATTACTACGACCCTGACAATGCACTGATACACCTGAACAATGAACTTGCACCAGGCGGTTACGGCTGGGTCTTCCCCAAAAGCGGAAACAAGGTAAACATTGGACTTGGAGTTCAGAAGAAAAGCCTGGAGATCAGGAACAAAAAGATGGGCAGGACAGACAACCTTCAGTCTCTCATAGATAATTATGTGAAATGGAACCCGGTTCTGAAGAACACCAGAGTCTGGAACAAAAACAACAATGGAAAGGGAAACTGGTCGGTCCCTGTCAGGAGGCAGATGGAGAGCCTTGTTTTTGACGGATACATGGGTGCAGGGGACAGCATGGTTATGCCCAATCCAATAAGTGCCGGGGGAATAGGGCCGGCCCTGATTTCAGGTGTACTGGCAGGAGAGAACGCAGCAAGAGCCATAGATAACAACGACACATCCGTAGCAGGACTGTGGCAGTACAATCTTGACTTCAATGAAGCCTATGGAAACAGAACTGCTGGAATGGAGATTTTCAGAATATATCTGCAGTCCCTTAACAACGATATTCTGAACTATGGAATGAGGACATTTCTCACAACAAAGGAAGCCTCAGATATTACACTGGGACTTGTTCCTGAGCTGAGCCTTGCCTCAAAATTCAGAATGGTGCTGAAGGGTGCCAGAAACATAAGTGCGTTCTCGAATCTTGTATATGTAATGGGAAAGATGAAAACCCTCAACGCGGTATATGCGTCCTACCCCAAATCTCCAAAGGAATTCCCGGAATTCAAGAAGACAGTTGTGAGCAATATAGAGGAGGCAAAGGAAAAGTTCAAACCTAATCCTGTCTGATCTTTGAATAATATCTGCAATGAGCATTAATTGAACACTCATTGCATCTTGGTCCAACTGGCCTGCATATTTTTTTCCCGAATTCAACCATCATGGGGTTGAAACCAACCCATTTTTCCTTCGGGATTATCTTCTTCAGCTGCTCCTCGGTTGCTTCCGGATCCTTTGAATTAGCCCAGCCGATCCTGTTTGAAACCCTGTGAACATGTGTGTCTACTGCTATGGCAGGAATTCCGAACGAATCTGCCAGTACGACAGATGCGGTTTTTCTTCCAACACCCGGAATTGTCATAAGGTCTTCCAATCTGTCAGGGACCTTTCCACCAAATTTCTCCTCTATTATGCGGGCAGCCTCGATAACACGCTTGGCCTTTACCGTCATAAATCCCACATTACCGATGAGGCTCAGGACATCCTCATATTTGGCCTTTGAAAGATGGACCGAATCACCGTACCTATTGAAAAGGTTCCTTGCAGCAGCATCTGTGACCTCATCTCTTGTCCTGTGGCTCATTATGGTGGTAATTAGCACCCAGAAGGGATCATGAAATTCAAAGTGATGTGGCGGAGCCTGGCTCTGTATGCTGGAAAGCATTTCCAGTATCTCATCCTCTTTCCATCTGTTCCGCTCAGACATATTTCCCCATCTCCCTGAAATTGAGCTCCGGTTTTGACACCATGCTGGAAACTATTGCTCCGGCCAGTCTCAAGTTTGTGGCAAGAAGGCAGTTGCTCCTGATGGAAAGTCTCCTTATCTCATTTCCGTCTCTCAGAGATCCTCTTCTGCTTTCAGGTGTGTTTATAACGATCCCAACTTTTCCTCCCCGTATTATCTCATCTACTCTTGGGGATCGCATATCCTCAATCTTAAATACCTCACGTGCCTGAATTCCGCTGCTTTTAAGATAGTTCCAGGTACCCGGTGTTGCGTATATCTGAAACCCGGATCGGTGAAGGAGCTCTGCAAGTTCCCGGGCATTGGACTTGTCGGAGTCACGCACAGATATAAGTACAGAGTTCCTTTCAGACTGATTTCTCCTTGCTGAAAGCGTGGACTTTAAAAGTGCCTCTTCAATTGTGGAACCACAGAACATGGATTCTCCGGTGGATTTCATCTCAGGTCCAAGGACAGTATCAAGATCCAGAAACCTGTTGAACGGGAATGATGGAACCTTTGCAAAAACATTCTTCACCTGCCCATGCTCTGCCTTGATGTTCTGTCCAAGCATAAGCGATATGCCAGAGGATATCCAGTCACGACCTGTGGCTTTACAGACGAATGGCAGAGACCTGCTCGATCTTGCGTTCAGCTCGATCACAAATATTTCGTCGTTCCTGATGGCAATCTGAAGATTAGAAAAACCAAGGAGGTTGAACTCCGAAGATAATTTCTCACAGATTTCAAGTATTCTATTAAACAGTGATCTGTCAGGGAAATCAGGGGTGAGAAGCATGGTCGCATCACCTGAGTGGGTTCCCGCCTCCTCTATGTGCCTGCATATTCCGCATATTGATACGTTTTCCCCGGATGATATGAAATCCACATCAATCTCTGTGGCATCTGTGATATATCTGCTGACAAGCACAGAAGATCCGGGCCTGGCACTTATGATCTCTGAAATGTTGGAAACAAGGTCTTCAGCAGTGTATACGATGTCCATTGCCCTTCCGCCAATTACGAAACTGCTTCTGGCAATGGCAGGCAGGAATCCCTCCTCCGAGATCAGTTCGGCTTCTGCAATGCTCTTTACCACTCTGTATTCAGGCTGTTTGACTCCCATTTTCCTGAGTGCTTCAGAGAACATGTCTCTATTCTCTATTCTATCAACCGATTCAGGCGAGGTACCAAGGAAAATGGATGGCCCGAATATGGATGAAAGCTGGGAGATAAGATTCTGTCCTGTCTGCCCTGAGAACTGCACTATGACCCTGCAGGGCCACTCTCTCCTTATTATGTTGGAGATGTATTCCACTGTCAGGGGTTCAAAGAAGAGAAGGTCGCTAATATCGAAATCGGTGGAAACAGTCTCTGGGTTGCTGTTTACCATTATTGCCCTGTACCCCCTCTTTCTGAGATCCATGACCGCCTTCACGGCAGAATAGTCAAACTCCAGTCCCTGTGCTATTCTGTTAGGCCCTGATCCTATTATAAGGATACTTTCTCTGGTGTCAGTTCTTGTAAATTCGTCCTCCAACTCATATGTGGAATACAGGTATGGAGTTCTTGCAGGAAATTCTCCAGAACAGGTATCGATTGATTTGTATACAGGCAGAATCCCCATCTGGAATCTCTTAAGTGTCAATGCATCCTCGCTGATCCCGGAAAATGCAGATATGGCCAGGTCAGATATTCCGGTGGACTTCAGCTGCTGGATGTTTTCAGGCATCTCCCCATATGTTATTCCAGACAGGAGTTCAGTTATGTTCCTGATCTTTTCGATGAAATACTCAGGATAGCCACACATTCCTGAAACTAGTGGTGCAGTCCACCCTCTCAGGAGGGCTTCAAATATTGCAAAAAGCCTCTGATCAGAGGGATCCTTCAGAAGTCTCTCAAGAGTCTGATCATCAACAGGCATCCTGATCCTCCTTGAATCCTGGTTTTCCAGGGATGAAATGGCCTTCATAAGGGCCTCTTCAAAAGTTCGCCCTATGCCCATTACCTCCCCTATGGATTTCATCTGAACTCCTATCTTCCTTGAAACCGGGAGTTTGTCAAAAGGCCACCTGGGAATCTTCACAGTAACATAATCAAGGGATGGCTCAAATGCGGCATACGTGTTTCCAGTGATGGGGTTGATGATCTCATTGAGGTTGTAGCCAACAGAAATTTTCGCGGATATTCTTGCTATGGGATAACCGGAGGCCTTTGAGGCCAGTGCTGATGACCTGGAAGTACGGGGGTTAACCTCAACTACATAGTATTTCCCGGCGGCTGAATCAAGTGCGAACTGAATGTTGCACGCACCGAGGATGCCTATGCTTGATATGACATGTATAGCGCTGTCCCGCAGCATATGGTACTCAATATCGCTAAGCGTCTGGGAGGGGGTAACAACAATACTCTCTCCTGTATGGACACCCATGGGGTCAAGATTCTCCATGTTGCACACAATGATGCAGTTCCCTGCATTATCCCTGACAACTTCATATTCCAGTTCCTTCAGACCTTCCAGAGACTTTTCTATCTCCAGAGTCTGGTCAGGGTATATCCTGAAGTATTCTTCACACAGGGAATTCAGTTCCTCCTGGTTCCTGACTATGGTTCCTCCAAGTCCGCCAAGGGAGAATGATGTTCTCACAATGATGGGATAGAAATCTATTTCCGGAACAAGTTTCTGATAAGTTTCAGCTGAAAGTCGAAGAGACGGGGCTACAGGTTCGCATATCTGCTCCATAAGTTCATGGAATTTCTCTCTGTCTTCAGCAACCTGAATGCTTGGAACATCTGTTCCAATTATTCTTATTCCGTGTTTTTTCAGTATACCCATCTTTTCCAGAGTGATTGCAAGGTTCAATGCTGTCTGTCCGCCCATGGTAGTCAGTATGGCGTCAATGTGCTCCTCTTCAATTATCCTTTCAACCACCTCGGGTATTATGGGTTCAATGTATATCCTGTCGGCTATATTCTGGTCGGTCTGTATAGTGGCAGGATTATTGTTCAGAAGAACTGTTCTGATTCCCTCCTCACGCAGAGAAAGGCAGGCCTGGGAACCGGCATAATCGAATTCAGCTGCCTGCCCTATGACCACAGCTCCTGATCCGATAACAAGCACCGCTCTGATCCATGGAAGAAGTGGCATCAGGCTTCACCCATTGCTCTTCTAATCTCAGAGAAGAATCCTTTTGAGTCATGTGGTCCCGGGGAGGCTTCCGGGTGATACTGTACAGAATAAATGCCAAGATTCCTGTTTTCGATTCTTTCCACTGTAAGATCGTTGACGTCTCTCTGGACAATCTCAAGTCCAGTCCCTGAAAGGGATGGTTCATCAAGCGCATAACCATGGTTGTGCGTTGTGATCAGAATGTTTCTGCCATCTGAGACTGCATGGTTTGAGCCTCTGTGTCCAAACTTCATCTTCAGTGTTTTTCCACCCATGGCAAGGCCTATCAACTGGTGCCCAAGGCAAACCCCGAAGATGGGCTTCTTTCCAGCCATCTCTCTGATGAATCTGCGGACAGGTTCCAGTGAGGGGTGTGCTGGGTCGCCGGGCCCGTTTGAAATGAAAATCAGAGAATAATCGTAACCTATTTTCGAAAGATCAGATTTCGGAGATGTAACTATGAGGGAAGAGAATTTCAGCATCTCTTCCTTGATGCTGTTCTTTGATCCAACGTCAATGTAGAGGATAGTGCCATCTCCATTTCCCTTTATACGGGTATTTGATGAAGGTGATACAAGCGAGACAACGTCCTGGGCCATTGGATCAGGAAATTCTCTGCTCAGAGACTTTTCACTGCTGATCCACCCCCGCATTACCCCTTTCTCTCTGAGCTTCCTGACAAGGGCCCTTGTGTCCACCATATCAATGCCGGGAACAGAACTGTCAGAGAGAAGATCATTGAATTCCTCCCAGTCCTCCCCGCCTGGGAGAATGGCGTGGGCATCACGCGTTACCAGACCGGAGACCATTATGCCAGAGGACTCCATTCTGCTCTTTTTTATGCTGTAATTGGCAACGGTCGGGCTGGCAAATACGAGTATCTGATTTTTGTAGGAAGGATCAGTTAAGGATTCCAGGTATCCGGTCATGGAAGTGGTGAATACAACCTCACCATAGCCATCTATCTCGGATCCAAAGGAAACACCATCAAAAACTGATCCATCCTCAAGGATGAGGAATGATTTTTTTCTAGGTTTCCCGCCATAATTCAATTTAAACCTAGAAGGAGTCATAGTAAGGGATAATAAAAAAAGATCGTTTCATCTGAAATATTCATGGCATAGTCCTGTGGTTCCCCTGAATATGATCTTCCCATCATTAAGGCTGAATTTTGGCAGAAATACCTCACCCCCTGCCTCAATAAACTTTACAAAGGCATTCCCGAATTCAGGATCTGTTAGAAAATTAGGGGAAAAGCAGTCAGCATTGTGGCTGAATATGAGCACAATCAGTGCCGATTTCCTGCCACTTCCAAGTACTTCGGTGAGAAGTTTGAGATGATGAGTTCCCCTTGTGGTTGGAGCATCTGGAAACACTGCCATTCCTCCCGAGAGCATTGAGCACCCCTTAACCTCAATGTAAGTATCATCAAGCCTGAAATCTATCCTGCTCCCGTCAAGTGGGACCTCCTTCTCTGTGCGTTCCGGCAGGAACATTGATGCAATCCTGTTATGGAATCTTGCATCGGTGAGGATCCAGTCTCCATCTCTGAATGCCGCCGTGATAGAGTACTTTGTCCTGATGCCAGGGGAGTCCCTGAAAATTACTCTGTTTCCCGTGTATATGAGATCCTTCAGTCTGCCCGGGTCATGAAGGTGGCACTGATACTCTTCATCTCTGTGTTTCACAGTAACAAGAAATCTGTTCTCCCTTCTCAGGACGGTACCTTCATAATGGCTTTCGGCGGTGGATATCATTACGGTACCTGAAGCAGGGAAATTAAGATTCAACAATCATCAGAGATTAGGAATTTCAATAAAAATATAACTCAGAAAGAAATTGGTATGCATGGCAGAGAACATATTAGTCATAATATCAAGCGGAGAGGAAGCTCCGGGCAAAGCAATGACCGGAATGAGATTCGCCTACAATGCTGCAAAGAACAAGTGGCTCAACGACGTCAGGATAATACTTTTCGGGCCGTCTGAGAAGCTGGCAACAACGAACCAGGAATTTGCATCGATGCTTAAGGATGCAATCAGGGATGGAATTATTCCAAACGCCTGCTCCGGAGTTGCAACTAAGGAAAACATCACTGACAAACTTCTTTCCCTGGGTCTATCTGTGGACCCAATAGGGCCCATAGTTTCTTCATATGTGAAGAAAGGTTACGAGGTCATAACTTTCTGAAGCTCAGGAATGCCGGACTATTTTCCGGTAATTCCAAGTTTTTTCCCTGCCGATTCAAATGCCTCAACCGTCCTGTTTATGTCGTCAGCAGAATGAACAGCAGATGGCATCAGCCTGATTCTTGCAGTACCTCTGGCAACAGTTGGAAACACAATGGGTGATGCAAATATGTCGTTTTCCCTGTAGAGTTCCTCGCTTAGCAACAGTGTTTTCTTCTCGTCCCCTACAATGACAGGAGTTATTGGCGTCTTTGAGTTACCAAGATTGAAGCCCGCATTCAAAAGACCCTTCTTGAGTTTTTCAGAATTGCTCCATAATTTTCTGAGAAGAGAATCATCCTTCTCCATAATCTCAATGGATTTCATGACAGCAGCTGTATCTGCAGGGTTCAGGGCACTGCTGAAAAGAAATGGCCGTGCCTTACGTTTCAGGAGTTCTATCAAATCTGCATTGCCGGCTACGAAACCTCCCATGGAACCAACAGCTTTTGAGAATGTGCCCATCTCCACATCCACCCTCCCGGAAAGTTTGAAATGGTCGCATATTCCTCTTCCATGGTCTCCGAGAACACCTTCCCCATGTGCGTCATCAACATAAGTCATGGAATCATGTCTCTCTGCAATTTCCACTATTTCCTTGAGAGGTGCAATATCGCCGTCCATACTGAATACTCCATCCGTAATTATGAGGCTTCTCCTGCCGCTCTTTCTCTTTTCAGCCATGACCTTTTCCAGGTCTTCCATGTCCATATGTTTGAACACTGCTCTGGATGCTGAGCTGAGTCTCACTCCGTCTATGATGCTGGCATGGTTGAGTTCTTCACTGAAAACAATATCCTCCTTTCCAACCAGTGCAGGAATTGTTCCTGAATTTGCAAGGAGTCCGCCCTGATATACAAGGGATGATTCCATATGCTTGAATCTGGCCACCTTTTCTTCCAGTCTGGCATGCAGTTCATTAGTTCCAGCAATGGATCTCACAGCACCTGCACCAACTCCAAATTCATCTATCGCTTCCTTTGCTGCCTTCCTGACCTCCGGATTGTTTGCGAGGCCCAGATAATTATTGCTGCACATATTGAGCTTCATCTTTCCATCTATCTTTATCCAGGCCCCCTGGGAACTCTCAATTATCCTTATGGGTACAAATCTACCACTGTCTTTCAGTTCCCTGATTTCATCCTTTACCCATTCAAGAGAAGTCATACTATCATAACAGCATGCAAATAAGGGCATATCTATTTTGGCGAAGTGATATCTTCAATTGTGGAGGAAAATTTTTAACGACCGGGAATGCAGTGTTTATGCTGAATTCCTTAAATAACTGCTACATATTTACCACTTCTCAGTGGCCTTATGGAAAGAATTGTTATAGCATTTGGCGGAAATGCACTTCTCAGGAAGGGCGATGACCAGACTTTTGAGACTCAGGCAGACAGGGCAGAACAGGCATTTCAGAAACTTGCAAAGGTGATTGAGGACAATGAGGTTGTCATATCCCACGGAAATGGCCCTCAGGTGGGTTCAATACTGCTTCAGAACGAATCCGCTGTCAGAACGGTAAAGCCTATGCCTCTCCATGCCTGTGGGGCCATGTCTCAGGGTCTGATTGGTGAGATGCTCTCCAATGGCTGGGACAGGGTAAGGTTCAGACTAGGAATCTCCAAGGAACCGTCTGTACTGATGACCAGGTCAGTTGTTGATCCAGATGATCCTGCTTTCAGCAATCCCACAAAACCTATTGGGCCATATTACTCCAGTGATGAATCTGCAAGGCTCCAGAGACTGAAAGGCTGGAAGATGAGGGAGGAACCTGGAAAGGGATTCAGGAGGCTTGTACCGTCACCGATTCCAGTGGATATAGTGGAAAGGAACCAGATAGTCTCACTACTAAGGGAAGGCTTTCTTCCAGTGGCCTCCGGGGGCGGTGGGATCCCCGTCATAAAGACACCTGCAGGATATACGGGGGTAGATGCCGTAATAGACAAGGATCTGGCTTCTTCTCTGCTTGCCAGCATAGTGGAGGC
>JAKAAJ010000017.1 GCA_021802365.1 Thermoplasmata archaeon
CTCTCCTCAGCGATCCATTGAATGCTCTTCTTCGGTGTGAGTTTGCTGTAGGCCATTCTTCTGGGTCTCCGTCCACCCATGATCTTCGGCCGGTTTCTTCCGCCTCTCCTTACTCTGGAACGCACAACTATGATTCCTTCTTTACTTTTGTAACCAAGGGATCTTGCGCGATCGACTCTTGTGGGGTACTCAACCCTCTCAGTGGCAGGGCCATTCCGCCATACTACCATTCTCTGCTTCTGCAGCCCATAAATTTTAGATTTCTTAAGGTCTTTCCATGCATCCCTTACAAGTGAATATGTCGTTTCAACTTCTGCCATCTATTTACAACTCCTGGTTAACTTGAATGGTGCAGTAGGCTAAGAGGCTATAAATATATTTTGAGTTAACACCTTTTTCTCTCTGAATATTGAAGATCAGGCAATCTGTATCCTTCCACCAATTGTTATGCTTCTTCTTATGGTTCCCCTCAACCTTAGAGAATTGAGAACTACGGAGGTGGAGCTCATGCCCATTGCAGCTGCAGAGAGGAATGGAAGGTAACCGAATATGGCAAGGCCGAAAATCGGCACGAGCACGCCAGCGGCAACTGGAACAAGAGCGACGTTGTAAACTATAGCATAGATTATGTTCTGCCTTATCTTCCTGACCGTCTGCTCAGCAATTTTTTTTGAAGCAAATATTGCACCGGTATTGCCTGACAGGAAAACAATATCTGACTGGCTTTTCGCAATTTCTGTCCCTTCGGCCACTGAAGCTCCCACATCAGCTGAGGCAATTGCAGCTGCATCATTTATGCCGTCTCCAAGAAAAAGGACATACTTTCCCTTTGCCTGAAGTGATCTGACTATCTCCTCCTTTTCCGATGGCGACGCCTCTCCTGTAAATGAGTCCGCGCCAGTGATTGAGGATATCCTCCTAACCTCCTCCTCACTGTCGCCAGATACTATTGCAACTTCAATGCCACTCTCATGGAGTTTTCTGATCCCCTCGGCAGTGTTTTCCTTTATCTGGTAACTTAGCTCGAATCTTCCTTTTTCCTGATCATTTATAGTGAGAGAGAAACCGGGCTTTCCACTAACTGAAATCCTTGCAATCCCAACATTCAAGCCTTCACAGATGCCATAAATTCCCACTCCGGGAGTTTCTCGAATGTTTGTGACAGGAAGGGGTGTTATGCCAGACATTGCTGCTTTTTTTCTAACTGCGCGGGCATAAGGGTGGGTTGAATGTGACTCAAGTGAAACCGCAAATCTGAGGAGATCCTCCTGGGGCATTCCATTCTCAATGATGCCTGTTACCTCTGGAATGGAATCAGTAATCGTCCCGGTTTTGTCAAGAATAACATAGTCCACCTTTGCAAGCCTCTCAACCGCTCCCGGATTTCTTATGACTATTCCAGATGAGAGTGATGAGTCGGCAGCAACAAGGAGTGAAACAGGGGTTGCAAGGCCAATTGCACAGGGACATGCTATCACAACAACGGATACAAAGGAGAGCAGAGCAATCAGAAACGGATCATGGTACCCGGAAAGGG
Source organism: Thermoplasmata archaeon (assembly GCA_021802365.1). The sequence goes on from JAKAAJ010000017.1 coordinate 1,538, forward strand.
TTAGAAACACATACCAGAATATTCCTGTTATTGTTGCTGTCGTAAGTATTGAAGGTACAAAAATTGAGGAGAAACTGTCAGTGATCCTTTGAAATCTGGTTCGCCCAGTCGCAGCTTTTCTTATTAGCCTGTTGATCTCATCAAGGCTTGAGCCTTTTCCCATGGCTTCAACAGTTACATCAATGGAGCCATTGATGTTAATAGACCCAGAGATAACCCTGTCACCTTTTATCTTCATTACGGGTTTCTGCTCTCCGCTTATTATGGATTCGTCAACCTCACTTTCACCAGATGCAACGGTGCCATCGCACGGTATCCGGTCACCAGGATATACACGAACTGTCTGGCCTATTTCTATAGAATCTGAATTTATATCTGAAACTGATCCGTCTGGCCCTACAGAATGTACTTTGTCCGGAAGGAGGTCAAGCAGATTTCTTGCAGTTATGTTTGCCCTGAGTTTAGATCTGCTTTCCATGTACTGGCCTACAAGAATCAGCGTTACTATGGCCGAGGACGCATCAAAATAAACCTCACCTGGTCCAATCAAAGCAATGTGCACAAGTGAAACAGCTGCAGAAAAACCAAAGGCAGTGCTGCTACCTACAGCTATGAGAATATCCATGTTAGCAGATCTTTCTTTCAGTGAATGAAAAGAACCGGAATAGAAAACGTATCCTGAATAAAACTGAACAGGAGATGCCAGAATAATGAGAATATAGTCCCTCAAATAGCTTGCAGTGACTGTGTATGTTAAAACAAGAACAGGAATAGTAAAGAGAATTCCAACAATAAGCCTAAATCTAAGCTTCTGTGCCTGTTTCTCAGGATTACTGAACTTGTCCAGGCAATCTCTTGAACAGAAATAGTAAGTTTCACCATCCTGGGTCATTTTCAGGTCAGACGCCTCAGATACGAACATTCCGCAAACAGGATCAGTTGGCACATTATCACCTTGATTCAATTCATTACTGGAATGAACTGAAGAGTTATTGACAATAGTAATTGTGCCCACCCATTTAATGAATATGATACAAAATGCCTAATATTCCGTTGAAATATTATCATTATGCGAATCAGCGACAATGAGATGAAATTCAGGCTTGCCGAATTGCTCAAAGCGAACTCAAGGGAGAGCACTGTTGAGCTGGCAAGGAAACTTGGCACAAACAGAACCAGAATAGCAAGGCTGCTTGACTCCATGACCTCGGAGGGATGGATCACACGTTTCACGATCCTTACGGAACAGGAGAATAATGATCTTCTGATAGCAAAGGTTCCAAGCATTGAAGGAATTGACGAGGACAAGCTTCTGGAGCACTTTGAACTGATAGACTCTTCATTCATTGTCATTCTGTTCTATAAAGATCTCCACATCCTGGATGGGATCAGGGTTGATGAGATAAGAATAGCAAAGAAACGGGTTGCAGGAAGTGCCATCTCACAGGACATAAAGGTTACCTGTGATTACTGCGGCAAAACAGTTGAAAATAGCCCTATAAGAGTAATGGTATCTGGGCGCCTTAAATATGCCTGTTGCCCGAACTGTTCCCATGATCTTAAGAATGGAAAGAAGCCTATGATATGAACACAGCCAATCTGGTAAGATGATACCTTTCAGATTAAACCTAACAGGAGGATTTTAATTCGAGGCTTGCATCTCAAAAGACCATGAAGGGGTCTCTCTTACGCAAGCGATATATCCTTATTCGTGCTGAAACCGATATCAGCATTCTTGAATATGCAAGGAGAGAACTTTACAGAAAATTTGGATGCAAGGAGAAGTTCAGAAACGGTTCATTCATGATAGTTCTGGCGGACCAGTTTACCAAAGACAAGGCAATATCATACATCAATGGGATCGCTGGCCTGAAAACAGTCCTGACAAGTGGGACAGTAAAGAAGCTTAAGAAAACCATGGAAACGATAATTGAAGAAGAATCACCCCTTCTTAAGGAGGGTGACCTCCTTCTCGGTAAGGGAAAGAACTGATTGCATTTCTGCAAGGGCTTTTTTTGACTTTGCAAGTGACCTGAAATACCACATATTATCCTCCAGCACAGATCTGTCTGTGTGGCAAATTCGGGATAATTTTGTGAGAAGAGAGCGCCTCGTTTCCTTTCCATCCCTCATCCTAGACATTCTAAGTATTCTCTTTGGAAAATCATATTTCACGAAATGGGTGTTTGGCTTGGCAATTTCAAAGGAAACCCCAGCCAGTATTTCCTCTGCATACCCCTTGAAGGCGTAATGCTGTTTGTGCATTACTCTTCCCATGAATATATCTGCTTCCGCAATAAGCCTGTAAACAGACTCGAGGTCTTCAGTTTCCTGTACCTCGCTCCTTGCATTTTCATCAATCCACATCAGGTAGTCTTCCGTTTCAAAATCCTTGCCAAAGAGATCCTGAAGAATCCTATCATAGTCCCTGGATTTGAATGTATCTCTCATGCAGTCAAATATGGAGGTCTCGCTATCCCTGCCTCCGTTTTCAAACCCAGAAGCGCCTTCTCCACGATAGGAGAAAGAAGAAAGTGAATCATTGATTATGCTCCTTATGTCGTCACGATTCACTTCGATTGCCCTTTCAACCACTGATGGATCAAACTGCAAACCCTCCTCTTCAGAAATATGCCTGATCCTCTGAAGAAGTGATAACTTGAAGCTCTTATAATCACTGTCTCTGACTCTCTGAAACTGCCTGAACTCTATCACGACGGAGTTTGCCACAATGTCCTTGCCAGCGGCTTTTCTTCTGAAGTCATAGAATTCATTCATGGTGATAATTATTGGTGACCTGCTGGATTTTATTATTTTCGCAAGTTCAGTAAGGCCTCCTGTGTCTCCGCCTACTCTGCTGTTTCTAGATTCGAAAATGTTGTCTGCCTCGTCGATAAGGATTATGTGATCATATTCCCTCTTAACGGATTCGTCAAAAGTTGAAAGATCCCTGTAAAGTGATGCCATCAGGGCAACCTGTTTCATAGATTCAGAGCTCCTTTCATTGGAGGCATTCATCTCCACAACTGGAAGCCCCATTTCCCCTGCTATTGCATATGCGGTGGTGGTTTTTCCAGTTCCCGGTGGGCCATGAAGGATGATGGCTCTTTTTGCAGGAACTCCGTTTTCCCATGACCGGAGCCATTGAGTTATCTGTTCAAGGATTTTGTTATTTACAATAAGATCAGATACCCTGGTGGGACGGTACTTTTCAAGGTCATCCATCAGCTCACTCTCAATCCTGAAGGAGATTCCCTGTCCGTGGTGAGAAGGGACAGAAAGTCATCTTTCTCAACAGCCAGAAGCATTCCCTGGCTCTCCAGGCCCATAATGGTGGCCTTTTCCAGATTCCACACTACAAGAATTGTCTTGCCCACCATCTCTTCCGGTTTGTAGTAATCAGAGATGCTGGACACAATCTGTCTCTTTTCGCCTGAAGCTTCAACGACAATGCGAAGCAGGTGCCTGGATTTCTGAACTTTTTCGCATTCAATTACCCTGGCAGTTCTGATATCTATCTTACCGAAGTAATCTATGGATATCTGTTCTTCTGCCAGATTATCACTTCCTGTAATATTCATGCCCAAGCGATTCTCTGGCGATGATCATCTTCATTATCTCCCTGGATCCCTCTGCAAGCTGGAATGATCTTACGGCCCTGAGCGCTATCTCCTGCATGTTGTTCTTTGAATAACCGTATGCGCCATGCCACTGAAGGCTGTCATTTATCACATCAAATGCCCACACTGTTGAAAGCAGTTTGGCCACTGCAACTTCCTTTGTCACCTGGAATCTGTTGAACCTTCTTTCTGCCTGTTCTTCTCCATACATCCAAAGGGCCTTGTATCCCAGTGTCAGGGCTGCTTCCATCTTTGCTACATCTTCAGCAAGCTGGAACTGTATTCCCTGAAATTTTCCAACGGTGGTGCCGAAGGCCTTACGCTCCTTTATATAATCCATTCCATCATCCAGGGCCCTGAGTGCCATAGCTGCGGAAGAAACAGCGATAATGCTTCGTGCAAGCTCAAATCCTTCGTGTATTATGTTGAATCCTCTATTTACCTCACCAAGCAGATATTCTGATGGAATTTCGACATCATTGAACCTGATTGCACCCCAAGTGGAGCCCTCACGCCCCATCTCCTCTAGCTTTGAAATTTCAATCTTATCGCTGTATGGGACATAGAAGAGAGAAATGCCGGATGCCCCTTTTGAGGGATCTGTCTTTGCAGAAGTTACGAATCCGCCGCCTCTCTCTTTGATATCTAAAGCAAGGCTGATAAATGATTTTTCTCCGTTTATGATATACGAATTTCCCTTTTTGGTTGCTGTGGTCTTTATGGAAGATATATCGGAGCCGCAGGAAGGCTCAGTTGTCGCTATTCCTGTGATAAGCTCTCCGGATGCTATCTTTGGGAGGGTGCTTGCCTTCAGGAGTTCAGTGCCATATCTGGAAATAAGATAACTCCAGGAGTTATGCACCAGGTACAGCACAGATATTGAGGCAGTAGGATCTGCACGCCCTATCTCCTCACCTATTATTCCCATATCCACCGGTGAGGCGCCCATTCCTCCAAACTTTTGAGGAACAGAGACACCAAAGAGGTTCATTCTTCTGAATTCCGAAAATATCTCTTCAGGAATTCTTTTAGAATTAATCATCTCATCGAGATTCTTTGAAATTACACGTTCTGCGAATTCCTTAATTGAATTCTTAAGGAGCTCCTGGTCTTCTGTAAATGAAAAGTCCATCTGAAGTCACACTGTCATGGAGTCAAGCGCTATAACCTTTTTCCGGGTCTGAATCCTTCAAGTAAAGGAATCCGGCAGTTATAGCTGTAATTTGGTTAAATCCTGCTTTTCAGAAGGATCAGATACTGCTGAAGTCTATTCTTATGCCTGAGTCTCTTCTTGTGAGAAGTGTTACCCTGCTGTCGGCCCTCTCTTTATGGAAGGAATAACCAAGGCGTTCCGCCAGATTAATGGAGAATTCCCTAACCTGCTCATGGGATGGCATATTCTCTATTCCAAGCCTCTGGATGCTCTGCCCTACATGAACGTAACCCTTTGATTCTATGAAATCAGGCTGGGCTGTGGAATCCATCTTTGTGTATTCGTCCAGATATGGCATGTTTATGCCATTAACTAGAGTGTGGCGGATAACTTTCCTCGTATCTAGGGAGGGCAGAAGCTCCAGTGTCCTGTTGAAATTTTCCCAGGCATTTCCGATGGATGGGTTCAGGAGATCATAAAATATCTGTTTTGTTGGTCCAGCAGTTGTTACATAAAGCTGTGTGGGAAGCGGGTCAAGCCTCTCAAGCACCATTGGAAGGGTTCCATTTGTAACTAGGAATGTTGACATGCCCCTTTTCCTGGCAAGGGCTATAAATTCTCCAAGCCTCGAATACAGTGTTGGCTCTCCTGTAAGGGAGATGGCAATATGTTTCGGGTTTTCGGCCTCTTTCCATTTTTCCTCAGTAACCTTGGGGTTGCCTTTAAAGCCTGATATCAGCTTTTTGTGAGCCGCTATGGATTCCTCAAGGATCAATTCAGGGTCATCCTCATCGGCTATCTTCATGCTGTCAAATCCCTGAAATCTCCAGCAAAACGAACAATTTTCAGTACATGAAGTAAGCGCGGGGGTCATCTGCACACACTGGTGTGAGTTAATGCCGTAAAAATCCCCTTTATAACAGCCGCGGCCTCCAGTCAGTTCACTCTTGGTCCAGTGGCAAACCTTTACAGCTGAGTGACTGCCAACAAGCCCATAATGCTGTTTCTTGTATATCTGCGAATAGGTATTTTCCACAATCTCGTAGAATATTGTTTTATTTAATCTTATTCACAAAAATTTGTTTGGAGAGTTTAATCCTCTCCTGCCCCGGCTCCAGGTGATGGGGGTGCTCCAGCTCCTCCCTTCGATCCCTTTGTGGCTATAACGTCATCAATCCTCAGGATCATAACTGCAGCCTCAGTCGCAGCATCAATAGCCTGAAGCCCAACTCTAATTGGCTCAATTACACCGAGTTTTTCCATGTCGCTTACCTCTCCGGTGTATACATTCACTCCTGCTGTCCTTTTGCCGTTTGCGTGCTCATTCCTTATTTTTATGAGCATGTCTATTGCATCCAGCCCAGCATTTTCGGAGAGAGCCCTCGGGATCTCCTCAAGTGCATTTGCAAATTTTTCTATGGCAAGCTGTTGCCTTCCGCCGATCTTTGATGCATACTCCCTCAGTTTAAGGGCCATCTCGGCAGCAGAGGAGCCTCCACCAGTGACATATTTTCCGTCCTCTACAGCTGCAGCCACAACATGGATTGAATCTGTAATGGACCTCTCAATCTCATCTGCAACGTGTTCGGTGCCGCCCCTTATGAGTATACTGACAGCTTTGGGGTTCTTGCAGCCGGTGACGAAGGTCATGTAGTCATCGCCAATCTTGTTCTGCTCAACAAGTTCAGCTGATCCGAGATCCTGATCGGAGAGTTCGTCAATGGATGATGCAATTGATGCACCTGTTGCTTTTGCCAGTTTCTCCACATCGCTCTTCTTGACTCTCCTTACGGCATAAATGCCCTCTTTTGCAAGGTAATGCTGTGCAAGGTCATCAATGCCCTTCTGAGTGATCAGCACATTCGCACCGGTCTTTTTCACCTTTGTGACCATTTCCTTAAGGACAGACTCCTCCTGAGAGAGGAATTTCTGTATCATGGATGGGTCATCTATTCTGATGTTGGTGTCAAACTCAGGCTTCTTGATTTCAAGGGCTGCGTTGAGGAGGGCTATCTTGGCGTTCTTGACGAAGTCAGGCATTCCAGGATGAACTTTCTCCTTGTCCACTATTATACCCTGTATTAGCTGGGTCTCGTCTATGTCTCCGCCCTGTTTCTTTACCATCTGAATGTTATCAAAATCAACAGAGTATCCAGATTCCGTTTTTTCAGCGACTGCCTCCACTGCATCAACAGAAATATTTGAGAGCTTTTCCTTGCTGGATGATGCGCTCTTGCTGCTGAGAGATGTCCCAGCCATTTTCATCAGAAGTTCCTTGTCTGTGAATTTTACAGGCTTAGAAATGCTCTGCAGAATCTTCTTGGCCTCATCTGCAGCCATTCTGTATCCTGACGAGATAACAGTTGGATGGACATTCTGGTTAATGAGGGCTTCAGCCTCCTGGAGCAGCGCACCTGCCACTACAACCGCTGTGGTAGTTCCGTCTCCGACAAACGAATCCTGTGTCTTTGAGACTTCAACCATCATTTTGGCAGCAGGATGCTCAACGTCCATTTCCTTCAATATTGTGACTCCATCATTTGTAATCACAATATCACCAAGAGAATCAACCAGCATCTTGTCCATTCCCCTTGGACCAAGACTTGACCTGACTGCATTTGCTATACTCTTGGCGGCATCTATGTTGTTCTTCATTGCATCTTTGCCTGTCTCTCTTTTTGAACCTTCTTTCAGTATGAATATTGGTTGTCCTCCCATCATATGTATCTATGGAAGTAAAAATAAACTTCTATATAACCTTTTTGAATTTTTGAATGTAGCCACCTCCAGATTTTCTATTTAAATTATGGACTCCAAGTTATAATCAAGTTCTTTTTTGAATAACCGTTCATATGGGGTTGCTTATAGACATCAGTTAAGGCAAACCAGAACGGAATCATCTAAGAAAGGTTTTCCGGATACATTACTTTTTTAAATTACCCTGCCATGGATAATTATGATAGAGCATCGTTCAGTAAACGTAGGAAATGCCGAATTTGATTTTATCAGAATGCAGCTAGGGAACGCCCCATTGCTGATCCTGAAAGGGAAAAAAGGGTACGTAATGTGTGGATATCTCGACATCTCAACAGCGGACCGTGTTGGGGACATTGCTGTCAGGGTTTCAGGCGTAAACACACTTGATGATCTCCTGAATTCAAGCGTGGCAATTGCATCCTCCAAAGCAACTGAAATTGGAATCGAAAAGGGTATGCCCGTATCCGAAGTGCTGCAGTTTCTGAACTGATATGGTGGTACGACGAGGGGCCTCTGTCGCGCTCATTTTAAGTGGCGACAACTTTGTTCTAATAAAAAGGGCTCAACGTGCCGGGGATCCATGGTCAGGTAACTATGCTCTTCCAGGGGGCATGATCAAACAAAACGAATCTCCGGAGGATGCCGTTGTCCGGGAGGTAATGGAAGAGGTAGGCCTCAGGTTTCTGAAAGAAGACATTTCCGGTCGTCTGCCCTTGTCCCATCCAGTGAGCAGACCCGGGCTGACTGTTCATCCTTTTGTTATTCATGTATCAGAGATAGGAGGTCTTGTTCCAGGAGATGAGGTTGCTGAGGCTAGAATTTGCTCCCTGGGTTCCAGAAGTGAGACTACAAACCCGGATAATGGTTTTCCAGCCTTTAACTTCAGTGGCTGGATAGTGTGGGGTCTCACCTACAGGATACTTCTGTCTTATCTTAATCTCAGGAATCAGAAATCTTGAATTAACCGAGTACCCTTTTCATCGAAGGAGATTCTTATAGTAAATTCTGAAAGTTGCATCATCGACTTTTGAAGCAGTTCCACCTTTCCAGGTTTCGCTACAAGAAGTACAAATCCCTCTTTGCCACCACCCATTAGCCTTGCGGCATCGGCACCATTGGTCATTGCCTTACCTATTATATTTTCAATTTTTTCATTGGAGACTTCAGGGTTGACCTTTTTCTTCAATTCCCAGCCTTCATTTATCAGTGTTGAGAATCTGTTTAGGTCCCCTGAATCAAGTGCATCTGCCATTTTCATTGCCGTATCCTTGATATTCTCCAGAGTCCTGTTGACTGGATTTTCTAACTTTGCAGAGAGTTCCACCTGGCTTCTGAGAACATTTGAGCTCTCTCTGGTGTTTCCAGTGTAAACCAGAAGGATGCGCCTTTCAAGATCCTTTATCTTACCGGAATCGTGATCCAGCATTCTGCAGGATACAGATTCTTTCTGAAACTGCATCAGTTTTAGTCCGCCTATGGAAATTGCGTATGGATCCTGCTTTCCCAGCGTTATTCCAAAGTAATTGCTTTCCAGTTCATAAGCCTCCTTTGCCAGTGAATATGGATCATATTTTTTCCCAGCCTCTGCCTTAAGGATAAGCAGAAGTGCATTGATAAGGGCGCTGGATGAGCCCAGCCCGGAACCTGGCGGGACTCCGCTGTTTATTGCCAGCCTCCCCCTGTCAATACCGCTATTCCTGAAAAGTTCAAGTATGCCGTTAAGGACACCCCTGTCATCGGAGCTGGAAACCAGGAAACTCTTCAAAAAGTCCCTGGACGATATCTCCAGTTCATAGGCATCCCTTGTATATGTTACTGTGACGCCCCTGTCTATTGTTGCATTGAGAACTGCTGAGCCGAATCTGTCGCAGAATGGATTGATGTCAGTACCGCCACCACCGAAACTGATACGGAAAGGGCTATAGGAAATGATTCTGTCCATGCAATGCATATAACGTATCGTTTTTATTATTCGTTTAGGTACAAGTCTCCAACTGCCAGTGTAATCTGGCAACTATTTTATAGTGATAATGAATCTGAACATATGGAAAAAAATAGCAGTTTCTGGCACACAGTAAGTCCTGGCGAAGATGTACCCCAGTCATTTAACGTTATAATCGAGACCCCCAGAGGCAGCAAAAATAAGTTTGAAATGTCAAAACAATTTCCGGGAATAGTCCTTGACAGGGTTCTTCATTCATCAGTTGTATATCCGGTGGAATACGGGGCAATACCTCAAACACTCTACGATGACGGAGACCCTATTGATGTTATGGTTCTAACAAGCATTCCAACCTTTCCCGGAATCGTTATGGAAGCCAGATCAATCGGTGTTATGAAAATGATTGACCAGGGTGACAAGGACAATAAGATACTGGCTGTTGCCACAAAGGATCCAAATTTCAAACATGTAAAATCTTTGAAAGATGTACCTGAGCACCTGCTGGACGAAATCTCAAATTTCTTCCAGACCTACAAAATACTGGAAAAGAAGAAGACTGAGGTTTCTGGCTGGGAGGGGCAAGCCTTTGCTGAAGAGGAGATAAGCAGGTCATTGAAGTCTTACAGTGATAAGTTTAACCATTGAAATGGCAGACTCAACAAGGATACCTGTAGGAAAAGGAACAATAGAATTCAGGGGAGACCTCTCCCGTTTTCTCAGAGGTCATTTTTACATTCAAATTTTTCACTCTGACCAACCGGGACCATGCAATGATGAATTATGCACAATGTTGACCTCTTTTCATGTCGTTGCATCTGATTTAGTTCCAGAGGATTACAGAATAATTGCTGGAAATGGATTCTACATCATAATTGAACCAGCAATATATGATAGTATAGATAAAAACAGGCAGAATGTGCTTCTAAAGATTGGGCTTTCTGGAAAAGCCTCAATAAAGGGACTGTACCTGTAATCATTCCCCGGAAAAAACCCTATTTTATTATATTTCCATGTATTAAGCCCGGTACGTCAGAATTAAAACTGAGTGATCGTTTTTTACTGTCCAACCGAAAACTCTGGGCAATAAGCATAGCGTCATTAGTAAGATCATTTGGTTTTGCAGCGACCTGGCCATTCATGGCCTTGTATTTTGAGGAGGTTCTGGGCATTCCAATATCTGTAGTGGGAATTATTTTCACTCTGGGATCTGTTGTATCAATAGTCTTTAGCCTTATTGGGGGCGGGCTTGCTGACTTCATTGGCAGGAGAAACACACTTATCCTTGGATCCGCCATCAGTTTTCTGCTTTTTTCATCCATGTCTTTCATAATCCAGGACAAAACACTTGTTGTCCCTGTAGTGATACTTTTCATCCTTACATCAATGGGCGGTGCTTTTGTCTTTCCATCTGCATCTGCTCTTGTCTCAGATGTCACAGACGAGAAGGAACGTGTTAATGGATTCGTTGTTTACAGAATACTGGCAAATCTTGGATGGGCTGTTGGCCCCCTAGCAGGTTCCATAATAATAGTTTACGGTATTCACTGGATCTTCATTCTTGTCTCTGCCTGCAGCATACTGCAGGGAGTCATTGTTGCTGTTTTCATAAGAGGTAGGATAAGATCAAAGGGATACAGGGAAGTCAGGGAGAAGAGGAAGTTTGGAATACTTGCATTTGACAGATTCCTTCTTCTTTTCAGTTTCGGGACATTCTTTCTTACAATGGTGGCGTCTCAATTTTCTGTTACTCTTCCGCTCTATGCTGGAATTTTTATGAATATACCGAGTTCCTCCATTGGATACATTTATGCCGTGAACGGAGCACTGGTTGTTATTGGCCAGTATCCGATAACCAATGCACTGAAAAGGTTCTCTGATATGGTGCCCATGGTACTTGGCACCGTATTTTACAGTCTCGGTTACCTGTCTGTGGCTTTTGCCGGGAACCTTTATGGACTTATGGTGTCAATGGCAATTATAACTGTAGGAGAGAATATGACCTCACCTGTGATGAATTCCGTTGTATCCAAGATTGCCCCAGAGGACAAGGTGGCCAGATTCATGGGTTTCCTTGGAATGACAAACTCAACTGGGAGAGCCCTGGGGCCCTCAATAGGCGCTTTCCTCATATCTGCATTCCTGAAGAACGGAATATTTGTCTGGCTAACAGTTGATATATTCGGGGTTTTGGCAGTATTAATTTTTATCATATTTTCAGGATATTCCTCAAGGAATGGGAAAAGGATCGACAAAGGAGGACCTTCAGGATCATGAATGCTGAAAGAAAGAAGAAAGAGACGGAATTTGGAACAGTATCATATATAGAGATTCAGGGTAACCCAAGACTATTCTTTCTGCATGGCCTTGGGGGGCGGGCAAACAACTGGTTGCGGCTGGCTCGATATCTTGACGCTGGATACGGAATCGTCATGATCGATTTACCTGGCCACGGGAACAGTACAAGAAATCTCCCCTCCTGGGATATACATGAGCAGGTAAGGGCTCTTGATGGCTTCCTGTCAGATTTTACAGAAGAAGAGAAGATACTTGTCGGAAACTCATATGGCGGCTGGATTGCAGCACGATATGCACTTGACTGTGGCAGAACCAGGGCATTGATTCTTATTGATAGTGCTGGTTCAAATCAAACCTTGGGGGAGGATTCTCCGGAAAGGGTAAAAGCATTTCTTGACAGGGTCATGTCTAACTATCCCCATAACGATCCAGCAATTCTGGGGGAAATATTGAGGATAAACTCACTTGGTGTGGGCAAAATATCAGAGAAAGAATGGAAATCAATCTCCATTCCTGTAAGCATAATATGGGGCGAAAATGATAGGATAATTCCCCTTGAAAACGGAAAATTTCTTCATTCCATGATAGGAGGAAGCAGGTTCCGGATCATAGGGGGAGCCGGGCATACTCCGCATTACACGAATCCGGAAGAGGTGGCTTCAGAGATCCGGGACTTTGTATCCTTGCTCCTCAGCTCTTAAGGAATATGCTCCTGGATCCTCATGGAATCTTGCCCTGGCAAGCTTCGCAATGTGCTCAATCTCTATCTCGGCATGGAAGAATATTTCGCTGCTTGCGACATTCTCCTCAAGAATAATGCCATCTCCCTCATCTCTCATTCCTGTGATAATTGAATTTCCCCCAAATGGGTCATCTGAGGAATTGACCGATACCACGGGAATCCTGTTTTCCAGTGAACGTCCACGTACATATATATGCCACATGCGCGTGAACTTACGGCCGATCAGGGATGGATTTAACATGAGTACCGCACCACTCCCTGCAAGAACCTTTGCGAAGTATGGGAAATCCAGGTCATAGCATACAGGAATGCCGAATTTAATTCCTCTGAATGAAAATGTATTCACGCTATTCCCTGGCTTATAAGTTTCCTTTTCCACTCTGTAGAGAGATATCTTGTCCTGGTATCCGATTTCACTGCCTTCGGAAAAAGCAATTGATCTATTAAGGGTTCCACCTTCTTCAGACAGGGAGATACTGCCCGGAACAAAAACGCCTTTGAAGGATGCACTTATTGCCTTCATTTCCTCATAAAATCTTTTATAGTTTTCTGAACCAAATGTAAAAATGTCCTTCAGCCATTTTTCAGGCAGAACAACAAGACCTTCAGAAAAGCTTTCCACTTCATTCTTAAGTTCACGGATAAAAGGAAATGAATCAGAGAATCTCATTCTCTTACTCTGAACTGCCATTACTTTCAATATCTCTGACCTCCATATTTGCAGCCACTTCTTCCAGGAGTCTGGCCGCTAAATCTCTTTTCGTGAGGTTCATCTCCGTTTCTTGATTACCAGAGAGAACCCAGTATTTTTTAATACCATCACCAAATGGGCTCGAACCAGGGCTGATCTCGTTCACAACAACCATGTCTGCAAATTTACTCAAATTTTGAATTTTGTCAGAGTCCCTGGAGTTTGATTCAGTCAGTTTGAATGCAACAATAACAGATCTGGTGGTTCGCCTTAATTTGCTTATCAGCTTAGATCTTGGCTTTAACTCAACTGTGTGGGATAATGCACTGTCAATTTTCCCATCAGAAAGTTTAGGAACGATGAAATCGGATAAAGCTGCAGGGATAAAGATGGCATCAGGCCTGTATATCCTGATAGAATCCACTGATATTTTTTCAAATTCACCGGTGGTGTGTGCTTCAACCAGATGCACGTATGGTGGCAGGTCCTGAGAGCAGTTTCCCACATATACAATCTTCTCGGCGCCATAGGTAAAGGCTGTTCTGGAAAGCCAGTAAGCTGTCAGCCCTGTACTGTTGTTTCGTATGCCCCTCACAGAATCTAAAGGTTCCGAAGTCCCCCCGCCTATTATCAGTATGGTCTTTCCACCAAGAATTCCACCTCTGGCTGCACGGCAAATGTAATCTTTAATTGTCTGGTTCTCCTCAATCTTTGCCTTCCCATCCTCCATTTTTGGCGGTATTACAGAAACTCCGATTTCCTCCAGATTCTCTAAATTTCTCCGCATAATTGGGTTATAAAACATCGCCTCATGCATGGTAGGAGAAATGACAATTGGATTGCCATTTCCGGCCGCATAGCTGAAGAACAGCGAAGGTGCATCATCTGCTACTCCGGCGGCAGCTTTTCCTATGAAGTTATGTGTTGCCGGCACCACTGCAAATACGGTATTTTCCGCATCACCCTCAAATTCACTCACATGTTCGATTCTTCCTGTAATGTCATTAACAACATCTTCCCCGGAAGCCCATTGAAATACTTTCTTCCCAACCAGATCAAGTGCCTCATCAGAAGCGACAACTTTCACAACGGCACCATCCCTTCTCAAATCTCTGATCAGATCAGGAACCCTGTATATGGAAATGCTGGCGGTCACCCCAAGAATAACTTTGAAACCGGAAAGAATTCCTCCTGAATCTGCAATGGGAATTTCAGACAGATGAATCACCTGAAAACAAACCATGAACCGGACGCAGTTGCACAGACATTTCCTTTCCCATCCCTTAACTCCAGATTGCAGAATGAAATATTTTTGCCCGATTTAACCACTTCAGATTTCACTTTAACTGGCCCAGAAGAGACTGGCCTTATGAAATTTGTATTGAGGTTTATTGTAACCTGATTTACCAGATTCCCAAGAGTTATGATGGAAAGCCCACCGGCAGTATCCAGAAGGGTCATTATAGCACCACCATGCATGATCCCGCCGGTTCGCTGGATATTTTCATGTAAAGGCACAATAATCTCAATCATACCCTCTCCTGAATCGGAAATCTCAATTCCTTTTATATTTGAGAGGAAGGGATCACTCATGATAATCTGCTGTATCAGTTCTATCATGGACACCATAAGGATAACTTCAAGTTAAGTTTGACGGGCTTTCGAAATCATCATCAGATAAGCGTGCCAGCAGATGTAATATGGACGAAAAATAGCTCACTGAGCAACATTTGTGTAATTTTATAACTAATGAATTAACTTATTCACTGCCATTATTTGTCTATAAAATCCTGAATCTGCACATATGGAAAATGATTTAAATATTGAACAGATTATTAGCAATGGAAGCTAATACCGGGCAACTGAACGAAATTTCTGAGATGCTCAAGCTTCTGGGCATGTCGTCCTACGAGGCCCAGGCATTTTCTGCCCTGATTTATCATGGTGTGGCAAATGCAGATACGGTTGCGGACACTGCCAGAATCCCGAGAACCTCAGCCTATAAGGTTATGGAGGCTCTTGTTCAGAAAGGTTTCGCAAAGGAAACGGAGGGCAGACCGAAAATGTTTCGTCCGGTGGATCTAGGTAAACTAAGGTCTGAGTATCAGGACAGGTTCGATCTGTTATTCAAAAGGCTCAAGGAGCTTCAGGATGCAGTCCCATCAAAGGGAGAACCACAGCTCGTATACACAATATATGGGAACCAGAAAGTTATGGCTAAGATGGCAGAGATGGTAAATCTGGCGGAGAAGGAACTTATAATATGCACCCCAAAGGTAAGGGAGATCCGCACGGAATTGAGGAAAAACCTTGAATACGCCATAAAGAGAGGTGTCAAGGTCATCTTTGTTACACCTCCGAACAAAAGGGTGCCTCAGGATGCCGAGGTCTTCCGGAAGGATGGTCTAATAGCAACTGACATTGTTAGCGATCAGAGCAGAGCCATGCTGGCCGGACCCGATATGGATGCCTGTGGATACACTGATAATCCTGCTCTCGCCCTTCACGTTTATCAGTTCGTCAGGATGATAATGCAGGGTGAAATAAGGTAGTTAAAATGAATTCAATAGTAGAAAGCATAACACTTGGGGGCCATGTATCCACTTCCGGTGGTATATACACATCAGTTGACAGGGCAAGTTCATTCCCATTCAAAACATTCCAGATATTCAGCAAGAATCAGATGCAGTGGAAGGCTAAACCCCTTGTCAAAGAGGATATAGACCGCTTCAGGGAAGGCGCAAAAAGAAAAGGGATGTCTGGGATAATGATACATGCATCATATCTCTTGAATATGGGGACAGTTGACCCGGAGCTTAGGGGCAAGGTACTGGAAGCGTTTTCTGAAGAGATAGAAAGAGCAGATCTTCTGGGCATAGATTTTCTGACTTTTCACCCGGGCTCAGCAGGGAAAAGCGGCAATCCAGCAGAATCGAGGAAGATGGTTGCCGAGAACCTCAACTCTCTCATAGATGAAAAGCAGAAGGTCAGGATTCTCCTGGAAACATCAGCAGGCCAGGGACAGACCATAGGAAGCAGCTTCGAGGAGCTGGCAGAGATTATAGATATGGTGAATCTCAAGGAAAAGGTTGGAATATGCTTCGATACCTGTCATGTCTGGGCCTCCGGATACGATATAAAAAGCAGGAACGGATATGGTGAGACAATGGACCGGTTCAAAAGCATCATTGGCCTGGAGAGGTTGCTCGGGTTTCACCTTAATGATTCAAAGAAGGGGCAGGGAAGCAGGGTAGACAGGCATGAACAGATCGGCCAAGGAACTCTTGGAATAGATGGTATTTCCAATTTTGTTAGAGACAAGAGGTTCGCAATGACTCCCATGATACTGGAAACCCCGAAGGGAGAGGAAGGTTACCCTGATGATCTCAGAGCTATTTCCTCCATATCGCCGGATTGATTTACTTGAAACTGAAGGCATTCCGTCCGCTATACTTTAATACAACATTGAGTGATGTTGTATCTCCGCCTTATGATACTATAACTCAGGAGCAGAGCAGAGACCTCCTTGCAAAAGAGTATAACATATACCACCTGTCAAGGCAGGACAGCAGAGAAGACGCAGAGAACATTTTCAGAAAATGGATTGGCTCAGGGACCTTAAGGCAGATGGACCATGATGTGCTTATAGTTCTCTCCCAGGAATTTCCTGGAGTTTCAGAGAATTCTGTCCGGTTTGGAGTCATAGGGCTCGTTGACTCTCAACAGGTATCGGGAGAGATCATTCCGCATGAGGACACATTTGAGAAAGCTGTTATTGAGAGGCGTGATTTGATGCTTGCCCTTCAGTCCCAGGTTGAACCTATCTTTCTTGCCGTTGAATCAACTTCCCTGGACAGGGCAATCAAACATGTAATAAGGGACAAAACACCCTATGGTGTTTTCGAAGAACCAAGCGG
>JAKAAJ010000018.1 GCA_021802365.1 Thermoplasmata archaeon
CGTTCTCTCTAAATTAGGGTTTTTGCTTATCACAGCATCGGCTATTGGAATTTTGATTCTAAAGTTATTGACTGACCATCATCTATTCATAGACACTTGGCTAGACGCCGATCTTAGTGCTTTGGCAATTCTTTTCGGATTTATTGTAGCAATAGCAGTCATATTCATTGCGAGTCCGTTGATGAAGAATCTCTTGTTGCTTTTAATAACGTTCTTTTTAGTTTTAGTTATGATGTAACTATTCATTGCTCACGCATAATTGCGATGAGTTTGAAACACAATAAATACTTGAAAAACAATTCTGTTGAAATTTAACAATCTTTGTCTTGCAATGGTTGAAATGTAAGATACTGGGATTATTGATAGAGTGAATTATATGATAGGGTATCTCACATTTTATGAATTGTTCGACATATGTCTAACTATTCAAGAAACTTAAGACACGCTAATGTATTACAAGAAAAATGTTCAAGCCCATATAACCAGATATACGCCAACGATTAAAAGTGAGAGAAAGATACTTTTCTTCATCCCAGCCAATTTTGAATACTTTTAATATACTCCCCGTAAATGTAGGATGCCGTTGCGGAGGTTGTCGAGCTAGGTTAAAGGCGATGGATTTAGGGTCCATTCCCGTAGGGGTTCGTGCGTTCGAATCGCACCCTCCGCACTCTAAACATAATAAAACTTAAGGATAAGCCGCATTTAAAAAAGTTCTGAAATCGCCAAAAAATGAGGGTATTTGATCAATTTTCATAGGATGGATTTTTCTAAAAAGCATTCCTAGCATGTGGTCATCCACCCACACCCGATATAACCAAAATGCACTTAAGAAAACATGGTTGAAAGAAATTTAATTAAAAGTTGGAATGGAGAATGGAATAATTTTAAAGGGAGTAAACCTGAAACTGGTAGTTCAAAGATTTATTTCTTTAATGAAGTGTGGTATTTTCTAATCCTGAGGGGCAGGCTCAAATCAATTAAGTGAATATACCTTATATCGTTAATCTCTCAAGCCCTTCGTAATATTGTTTGAAATCAAAACTCTATGCAGCGAATTGAGGCTCTGTGCGATGTTTCGATATTTAACAAAGTTTGCTGAATTGACTTAAGTTGCATGACTGAGGAAACCAGTCAACACTTAACCAAGTTCCAAGAGAAAAGATATGATATTTATCATAAATTCTGAGCAGACTCATTAGTTAAAACGTGAGGCACAGGCAAGAAATGGCATTCCGGGTTATGATGTGCGAATTAGAAGGTAGAAATGCTTCGTTATCTGAACAAATTATTTCTTTTGAGTCTGATGAAAGGACATACTGAAAACTGAAAATGATCCTTTTGAATTAACCGTGAGCATAGGGGGAGAAGTAGTCATTTGATATGAGAAAGTAGACTGCTGGGTCCGGCACAAGAACAATTTAGGAAACGATGGTTGAATTCCTGAATATAATTTAGAGCAGATTGTGAAATAATTTGTGGAATATATTTTCTGATCATTCTGGAAGTTTCAAGTGAACATTTTTCCTCAAAAATAAGTAATTGAGACATTTTAGAAAAATTCTAAATTAATAAAAGAAAATAAAAATTATGTAGGTGAATCAAAGCGGGAGATGCATCCCCAGTGCGAAAGTTGTGGCGGCCGCAAACATCAGATACATCAGCCATGTTCCTGTGACAAGATGGAAAAATCCCTTCGCTCTTGTCCATGTTCCTGATTTGAGAAGGCTTGCGGGTATATCTGTTATATACACTAGAGCCAGCAGCACGAACAGTATTCCAACAGGATTATCTCCACCTTTAAAGAACACAAATGCGCCTGTTATACTTATCCACAGGAATGCTATTGCCATATATCCATCAACGGTTGGGTCTCCTCCTACATACTTGTTAATACCCAGTGCGAACCAGTGCACACCATATGCTGTGAAGGCCAAACCAGCCATATAGAGAATAGGCGAGCTCTGGAAAGCATCAAAAATAGTGAGGCCAAGGAATATATAGGTCCCAGTAACAAACTGCATAAAGCCTGCCATCCAGATACCCCACTGTCCCAGAACCTTGTTAACCTTCTCGCTTGCCTGCGGGATTCCAAAAAATTCGTGTCCTCCCCACACATAATATCCTGTACCCAGTCCCATAAAACCAATAGCCAAAGGCGGTAAAGGTGATATTGTCATCCACGCAATATGCGATGAGTGCTATAAATATTTAGCGTTTATTTTCCGACATATTGATAAAATCCTTCACTGTGCAAAATGTTGTTTCAAAATTATATCCAATCAGTAAAGAAGATATGGTCTTTTCTCTTAAAGATTATATAGAAAATGCACATTGTATATTATGGCCTTCGGTGGCTTATACAAAACAGGTGTTTTCGTTGAATGGAGATAAAATAACATTAAATGTTGACGGTAAGCTGTTATCCGGATTGCATGGTCAGAACGTTCTGCAGGTTCTTATGGCTCATAACATCGCTATACCTCATGTCTGTTTTCAGCCAAATCTTGGTCCCATAAATACATGTGATGCCTGTCTGGTGAAGATTGATGGCAAGGTTGTCAGGTCCTGTTCAACCCCCGCTTCTGATGGCATGAATGTTGATTATTCTTCAACAGATGTAAGAGGACTCCAGGAAGAAGCTCTCCAGAGAATCCTCAAAAACCATGAACTATACTGCACTGTCTGTGAAAACAACAATGGAGACTGCGATCTGCATAACTCCGTCCATATGATGGAGCTGAATAGACAGAAGTATGAGTTCAGGAAGAAACCGTATGAGGTAGATGACTCAAATCCATTCTATAGGTACGATCCGAACCAGTGTATCCTCTGCGGAAGATGTGTGGAAGCCTGCCAGGATGTCCAGGTTAATGAGACTCTGAGCATAGACTGGTCAAGAGAGGTTCCAAGAGTAATTTGGGATAACGATGTCCCAATAAATGACTCATCATGTGTATCCTGCGGGCACTGTGTTACCGTATGCCCTGTTAATGCGCTTATGGAGAAGCCTATGCTTGGAAAGGCAGGTTATCTCACGTCCACGGAGCCAAAATTGAAAAGAGTTATGATCGATTTTGTAAAATCATTTGAGCCAGAGGTTGGCATGAAACCTGTTATGGCATTGAGTAATGTTGAATCCACACTCAGGAAATCACAGATAAAGAAAACAAAGACAGTATGCACGTACTGCGGAGTTGGCTGCTCCTTTGAGATGTGGACAAGGGGGAGGGATATACTCAAGGTTCAACCCTCACCGGAATCACCGGCCAATGGAATTTCAACTTGTATCAAAGGGAAATTTGGATGGGGATTCGTGAACAGTTCTGAAAGATTGACCTCGCCGTTGATCAGGGAAGGAGATCACTTCAGGAAAGCTTCATGGGACGAGGCTCTCGATCTTGTGGCGGCAAGATTGTCCGATCTTAAGGAAAAGTATGGCGGTGACTCAATAGAATTCATAGCTTCCTCCAAGGGAACAAATGAAGAAGCCTACCTTGTGCAGAAGATGGCTAGGCAGATTTTTGGAACAAACAATGTGGACAACAGTTCAAGATTCTGCCAGGCCCCTGCAACAACAGGTTTATGGAGAACCGTAGGCTATGGAGGGGATGCAGGGTCTATACATGATATCTATATTTCTGACCTTGTGATTGGTGTGGGCACCAATACTGCAGAATCCCATCCTGTACTTGCCACACGCGTTAAAAGGGCACACAAACTCAATGGCCAGAAGTTGATAGTATCGGATATCAGGAAGCATGAGATGGCACACAGGGCCGACATATTCATGCATCCCAGGCCAGGCACGGATCTGGTATGGTTGAGTGCAGTCACTAAGTATATAATAGATCAGAAGTGGCACGATGAATCATTTATAAAGAACAGGGTAAACGGATTTGATGCATATTACAAGAGCATTGAAAGATTCACACTCGACTTCGCGGAACAGACAACAGGAATACCTAAACAGACCTTGATTAATGTTGCTAACATGATTCATGAAGCGAAGTCAGTCTGTATACTCTGGGCTATGGGAGTGACGCAGCACCAGATGGGCAGTGACACATCTACTGCAATTTCCAATCTTCTCCTCGTCACTGGGAATTATGGCAGGCCCGGTACAGGCGCCTATCCTCTCAGGGGGCACAACAATGTTCAGGGTGCAAGTGATTTCGGTGCAATGAATGCATATTTCCCAGGTTATCAGAAAGTATCTGATGATTCTGTGAGAAAGAAATTTGAAAAGGCATGGGGGGCCAAGCTCCCATCTAAACCCGGTTTTGACAACAACTCCTGCCTTGAAGGCATTGAAGATGGGCACATCAAGGGGATGTATGTTGTAGGTGAAGAGCTTGTTGAAACAGGATCCTCATCCAATTTCATCAAGGCTAGGCTCGAACAGCTTGAGTTCCTTGTAGTTCAGGATCTTTTCCTGAGTGAGACTGCAAAATTTGCAGATGTAATCCTGCCGTCGTCAGTCAGTCTTGAAAAGGAGGGAACATTTGTAAATACAGAAAGAAGAATTCAGCGCATATACAAAGTAATGGATCCACTGCCAGGCAGCAGAGCAGACTGGGAAATATTCAAGGATCTGGCTTCCAGGCTTGGATACAACTGGAATTACAACCATCCTTCGGAAATTATGGAGGAGGCAGCTTCTCTAGCCCCAATCTTTTCAGGTGTTTCATATGAACTTCTGGAAGGATTCGGAAGCCAGCAGTGGCCTGTCAAAAGCAGGGATGGTGGAGAATCCCTGCTTTATACTGAAAGATTCAACTTCCCTGACGGCAAGGCAAATCTTTACCCGCTTGATTGGGCCCCAAAATTCGACCTTGAGGAGGAGTTTGATCTTCATCTCAACAACGGCCGGCTTCTGGAGCATTTCCATGAGGGAAACGAAACATACAAAACTGAGGGAATAAGAGAAAAGGTACCCTCCACGTTCCTTGAGATATCGCCGGAGCTATCAAAGGAACGGGACATAAAGACTGGCGATCTGGTCCGAATTACCTCGAAATGGGGAACTGTGGAGGTGAAAGTTGTCGTTACAGATCGGGTTACCGGGAATGAGCTCTATCTGCCAATGAATTCTTCTGGAGATCATGCTATTAACCTGCTCACAAGCAGGGTCAAGGATCCAGTTGCCGGAACTCCTGCATATAAGGAGGTTTCTGTAAAGATGGAAAAACTTTCTGATGGAAAAGGTGTATCACCTCTACCACGCACTAACCCGAGAAATGGCACCCCAAGGCCACAGAAAGGAGTGATGGTAGAGATGAAATGGTCCAGGGAGGACTACAAACATCTTACTTCGGAGTGATCAAAACATGGCGAAACAGATAGAAAAAATAATTCTGGAACCCTTAGGCGAGAAGCAGGACAATATGGTGGGTTTGTTAAATGATCTAATGAGCATGGACAAGGAGCTTGCAGCAATACTATCCATTCTCAAGAAAGTTTCTGAAAGCGGCCTGCTGGAAGGAATCACAGCTATGTTGGAAAGAAATGGCGAGGTAATGTCCGTGATTTTCAATGAGCTCTCTCAGAAGGAGAATTCCAATTTCGTGAGAAATTTGCTGACAATATACACTCTTCTGTCCAGAGTGGACCCTGAAAAGCTTGGGAGATTCATGAAGAATCTTTCCAGATCTATAAATGGTGTAGATTCATTTTCAAAGGAGAAACCTCTTGGGCTGATGGCCATAGGCCGAGAAATGAAGAACCCTGACGTCAGTGCAGGATTACGTGTTTTGCTCAGTGCAGCCAAAGGATTTACAACAAAAGATGACACAGAATGATAAAGGGCTAGTGGAATTTGATGCCCTCAAATTTAATACCGGTGTTATCTCCAGTTCCCACGAGATAGTTGTGGAAGAGGAGCCACTGGAAATAATTCTTTCTGATCCATCTGTCAGAGATATGCAGTACTCTGTAACTATGAGGACTCCAGGCCTGGATACGGAATTAGCAGTTGGATACATATTTTCAGAGGGCCTCATAAAAAAAATGGATGATGTTTTATCAATCAGGGCTGGCTCCTACGGTAACCCAGAGGAAAGGAATAGAGTATTCATAGAACTCCGGAACCCCTCCATCAAGGAGTCAGGAATGAAGGAGAGGAGGGTGAATTCAAGCTGTGGAATCTGCTCGAAGTCTTCTGTTGATGAAGTTTTTCTGAAGGCCGGCAAGATTAACCACTCAAATCTAACAGTCAGGCACGATACACTTCTTGAACTTCCATCGAAAATGCTTGCCAAACAGAGGCTTTTCAAAGAGACAGGGGGAATCCATGCAGCAGCCTTATTTGACCAGAACGGAGACGTTCTTGAAATTGCGGAGGATGTGGGAAGGCATAACGCAGTTGACAAGGTTATAGGGGCCCACCTTATGGAAGAGAGTGGAAAGTTTGATGAGTGCATTCTTCAGGTAAGTGGGCGATGCGGGTTTGAGATACTCCAGAAGGCTGCCATTTCCGGGATTCCCGTTGTGTCCTCAGTATCAGCTCCCACCAGCCTATCTGTGGAAACTGCAAGAGCTCTTGGGATGACACTGATAAGTTTTGTAAGAAATGATAGGTTCACAATATATTCCGGGGAATGGAGGGTCCTCTGATCAGGGATTCAGCTTTGAGAGGCCCTGCCTGAATAACCTGAACCTCTCACCCTGATCAGCCAGTAAATGATATAAAGTGCCGGAAGAAGATAGAAACCGATCAGCATAGTGATATCGGCTCCAGTAAGTGGCAGGGTTGACCCAAACTCCTCCAGTGCGTGAATGTGAGAAGGATTTGTTGAAATTGCCATCGCAATTATAGCAAGAAGTATTCCGGCATTGACTGCAATTCTATTCATTTTAATTATGAAATAAGAATCTATCAATAGAATCACAACGGCCAGATAAGTGAGTACAGTCAGTGTAAGGGGGACAAGTGAAACATACCTCAATATGAAGCCGCCAACGGAGATATCCGCTGCGTCCAGGATAACTATGGTTGCCAGCCAACCAGTTATTTTCACTGATAAATATGGCTCCAATCTATATTAAAATGTTGAATGCTACACCAATATTCAGTATTTGAAAACATTCGAATTTGTAATGTAGTTTCAATTAAAGTGGTCTAACAACACTTTTCTGATTACCAAAATTAAAGGTGGAATGAAAAATCAGAATCCGTTCTGTGTTTATTTCCTTGCATGTGGCATTCTTTTAAAAATGATCTATTCTGCTGAAAAATAGTTTTAAAATATTGCTGCCATGAACCTGTGTATTTTCACCGTGGAGTTTGTAATGTCTTCCATGGTAAGACCTCCGTTCTCAAGAAGATCATTGAGATATTCTTGAGGGTCCTGACGAAAATTCTCCTCAAAGTTGGGAAGTGCTACAACAGATCCGTTATAGCTAGTAATGAGAAAACCTTCCTTATCCGAACGGTGTGAAATTGCCTTCCCAAAATCCAGTGGATTTATGTTCTGCAACTGCCCAATCACATATATCTCGATCTCCATAGCAGAGAGTTCATCTCTTGTAATTGGGTGATGCAAGGAACTGTGAAAAGCTGCTTCAATGGCATATTCTATCACTGATACCCATATTGGCTTGGAGGGGAACACTGATCCTGCTCTGCTGAAATGCTCCCCATAAACTTTCAGGGAAATGAAAATTCCAGCCCTTTCCCTCAATCTGTTGTCATCGATCCTTGGCATGTAGTTCATTCCAAGCATCTTTGATTTTATTGCTGAAAAAGCCATCTCCTTCAACTTTTTTCCATCCAGGGAAAGTACGTCAGAGAGAAAGGAATATTCCATCTTTTCCTGGGTCATTTCCTTATCATCCTCGTTCAGGAAAATAAGGCAATCACTGCAATTAAGTGTTTCGATATGGGTTACTCCGCAAAAGGCACCCGTATGAGAAGAATTTTTATCGGCAATTGATTTCAGAATGAGAGGTATGTATTGAAGAGAAGATCAATTATCCTGATTATATGGTTGGCGTATCTTGTTGCAGTGATACTTCTTTATACAGTTGTACCTTTTGTTGATCCATCGGTAGGGGGGTTAGCAGGATATCTGCCCTTTTTCTTCTTTCTCCCGATTTTCTTCCCAAGGAGGTTAATGCGTGGTGGTTCAAACCAAAAGTCTGCAAATAATAAAACTAATTCAAATGGGGGTACAGGACCGGATAACAGCAATGAATACAGCGGAACTCCGATGTCAGATGGCCAATCGTTCGATCAATATGGAATTTCATACAGGCGAAGAAACTTCAATTTTATATATCTGGCTGGGATCGTTATAATCCTTGTTGCCGCATTTATTGCTATTTACGTTTTCGTTCTGAAATGATATTTTATTGAATGATTGCAATTTTCCCCGTATCATTCCTTAAAAGACATTGTTTTAGAAAGATTTCAAATGTTCTGCTGGTGTGTTCAGAAGAATAATCAATTCTGAAATAAATTAATATATGGTGTACATGGGACTAAGTTGACTCTGATACTTTCAATTCTGTTACTGCTCATCTCTGCTCTTATTCTTGGTGAGCTGGTCGAGCGCTTCGGTATTCCCGCGGTAGTCGGAGAAATCATTGCTGGGGTGATTTTTGGCCCTTCCGTCCTCGACCTCATCAGATCAAATTCTGTTCTTTCAGGAATTTCTGAGATATCACTGTTTTTCATAATTCTCCTCATAGGAGTTGATCAGAGTACTGAAACACTGAAAAAGCATCTGGGGAAGGCAGTTGTACTCAGCCTGAGCAGTTTTATAGTTCCATCTGCCATTATGTCTTTTATTGCCTTCCATTTCTTTGGGCTATCAGCAACCGAGTCAATTCTCCTGTCAGTTGCAGTTGGAGTCCCTTCAATCTCCATAATTTCTGTATTGGTGAGGGGCTACAGCATAGAGAAAAACGAGCTTGGAAAGGTTATAATTGCTTCAGTGATTATAAGTGATACAATCGCTTTTACCGTCACATCAGCGTTCAGGGATGTGAATACCTTTATCTTTGGCATTGTCAGCATAGTGATATTCCTGGTTCTTCTGTTTTTGCTTGACCTTGTTCTCAGGTCTCATTCGGATGCAGTAAAGAATTTCTTTTCCAGGATCAGGGCAAGGGATAGGGGAGAAAAGGTCATATTTGGCAGTATTATCGTTGGGGGTCTTATAATTTCAGCCATTTTTGAGGTAATAGGAATAACCTATGTCCTGGGTGCCTTCTTTGCTGGGCTTCTGATTAATGAACTGGTCATTGGTGTTGAGTTGCAGGGTGTTCTCACAAGGACACTTAGTAGAATAGATGACAGTTTCTTCATTCCAATATTCTTTGCCATTGCAGGTCTTGATTTTGTTATACCAAGCAAGCAGTATTTACTGCTGCTATTGGTGCTTCTTTCCGTTGTGGGACTTTTTGCAAGCCTTATAAATTATCTTACCTCTGGAATTCTTCTTGGGAAAGAGTACAGGAGATCAGTCATGGGGTTCCTCGGGGGAAGAGGTGCTGTAGGCATAGCCATAGCAACAGTGGTTCTTTCTGCTGGTCTCATAGGGAAGGAGATTTACTCAAACATAATTATCGCAACAATTGTGCTCTCACTGGTCATACCGCCTCTCATAAACCTCAAATCAAAGGAAAAAGATCCTTCACTTGACAATTGAGAACACGGTTACGGTCTCGGTTCTTTCAACGCCCTGAACTGTCCTGAGCCGGTCAAGTACAAAGTTGCCAACCTCCTCTACCGATTTTGCCCTGACCTTAATCAGCATATCCCACTCCCCTGCTATTATGTAAACCTCTTCTACTTCAGGAAACCCAGCTATTCTGGAGGCTATTTCCCGCTGGGATTTTCCAGATGCAGCATCAAAGGATATGTAGATGAATCCAACAGTCGGTCGCCCAATTGCTTCATAATCTGGCACTACTGTGAACTTTTTGATTATACCCTTTCTAATCATACCCTGAATTCTTTCATATACCGTGATTCTAGGAATATTCAGGGCATTTGAAATGTCAGATATCTTGTCCCGACCGTTTTCAGTAAGGTACTCAAAAATTAATCTGTCCTTATCATCCATATTTCACCCAATGTGTTTTAACTATATAAAGTAGACATAACGTTCATATTTCCCTTATAATAAACTCTAATATGACCAGAATGTTCATTTTTTTATGACAATAGTTATATCGGTGCCTTTCATTTTCTGCCTATGGAAGCAACACTTGAGGGTTCTCTAAGGGATCATCACAGAAAGAAGGAGCTGGAAGTCGCATTGAAGCTGAATGGTTCAATAAGGTCAAGGATGGCATATTTTCTTCAGGAAAGGGGTTTCATAGAAATACCTCCGGTGATCTATTCTACCGCAACAGATCCGCTGAACCATCCTGTGTATGATCCATCATTTGATTATGAAGGCACAAGATATTCGCTTACAAAGAGTATGATATTCCACAAGCAGATACTGGTGCAGCATTTCCCAAAGATATACTCATTCTCCCCAAATGTCAGGCTTGAGATGCCGGAAAAAGCAAAAACTGGAAGGCATCTTCTGGAATTCACACAGTTGGATCTGGAAATGCTTGATGCCACAAGGGAGGATGCCATCAGCCTCGGGGAAGATCTGTTTTGTGATATAATCAGACATGTGAATGAAAAACACTCTAAGGAACTGAAATCCATAGGCAGGACTATTTCAGTTCCAACAAAACCATTCAGTAAAGTAAGGTATCTGGATGCAATGGAAAAGTATGGAGAGGATTTTGAGTCAATACTATCTAAGGAGGCAAAGGAACCATTCTGGATAATAGATATTCCTCTTCAGGCGAGGGAGTTCTATGACAGGGAAAGTGACACTGAAAAAGGGATTCTTAACGACATGGATCTGATCTACCCGGAGGGATACTGCGAAGCACTTTCAGGAGGGGAAAGAGAGTACAAAATTGACAGAATTCTCGAAAGGGTAAAGGCAAAGAGCCAGTCTCCTGAGCAGTTCGAATGGTTTATTGAAGAAGCCAGAGGAGGTCTGAGACTTTCCTCCGGATTCGGCATAGGGATAGAAAGGCTCCTGAGATACATATGCGGATACAAAAGGATAGAGGACACTCATCCTTTTCCAAAGGTTCCCGGGAAGAAATCAGTATGATCTATGGCGGAATCAATATTTCTCCTTCTATTTCAAAACCCTTTATTTCATCTCCAGAAAATTGACCCTGCACCGTAATCTCTCTGAAGGAATCCGGGTCCATCAACTGGGTCTCACCGTCTCTTCTTGATAAAATGATGTAATTTTTTATGGGTAAAACTTCCCCAGTATATTCAAATGGATTGGAGTTGAATTCATTCTGTTTAATGTGTACCGTCCTTCTTGAGCTTAAATCCATGAGAGTTATGTCAGAACTGGATGAGGCGATTAGAAGGAATTTCTCCCCTCTCTTCATGATTATAGCGCCCTCTGGAAGGTCTAAAATACGAAGGAGAAATGTGTATCTGTACAGATCATAACCCTCTGTACGACCAGCCAGTTTTTTGTTCTGAACCATATTGCTGAAATATCTGTCATGGATAAATTTAGCAATCTTTTCTCCATCTGATTTGCTTCCCAGATATAAATCGAACCCCTCTTTCAGTCTCTGCTGCCTTGAAATAAAAGGGTTTTTTCCTTTAAGTTTCTCTGTCTCAAGGAATTCATTGACATCTCTCACAGCATGATCTATAGCGTCCGAATATTTCCTGCTGAATGACCTGATCTGGATGATCGATTCGTAATATGATCCTGTGAGCCTGTTGCACGAAGGGCAGCTATTTTTCAGGACTGAAATCTTTGCCTCCAGCTGTATGGGAGAAGACCTGAATTCAGCTCCATCAGATAATGTGACTATGAATTTTACAGACTGCCCCTCAACATCAAGATCTATTGAGTCCCTGTCTATCTCAGGATGGAAGTGGTCATCACTCACACTGCATAGATTCAGTAGACGGGAACTAAGAGGGAGTTCATCCCTATTCTGATACCACCTGTTGCCTATCTTCAGTGAACCGCACTTGGGGCACAGTGTAATGGAGAGCACTCCGGCTGCCGCAACTTTTGTCCTTGAAATTATACAGTTTTCTCCAAGGCCCTGGGAAACTGCTTCCTCATTGTCGCACAGGATGCATTTCATTCTTACAGTCTCACTTTTCCTTCTCTGTACTGCTTTACAATGCCAAGAGCCACAAGCCTCTTCCTTATCTCTGTAGTTCCGGCACCAATCTGGCCCAGTATAGCATCCCTCATAAGGCGTTCAGGTTCATTATCTTTTATATAGCCATACCCACCGAATATCTGAATTGCCTCTCTGGCAATATACTCAGCAGATTCAGTGGAATGCAGTATTGCAGAAGCAGCACTTACTGAATCCAGTGGATCTTTCTTCAGTAGTTGGAGAGAGTCCTCAGCCAGCAGCCTGCTCGTCCTAAGCCTTGTATACATGTATGCAAGTTTTTCTTGAATTAACTGGAACTCGTAAAGATGTTTCCCAGACTGCTTCCGCTCTGTGGAGTATTTCAGTGCCAGTTCAAGTGCCCTTCGTGCCACTCCGATGAAGATGAAACTTAGAATCACCCTCTCGGAGTTCAGGCCAGAAAGAATAATACGTTTCCCATCTCCCCTCTTTCCTAACAACCTTTCTTGTGGAACCTGAACCGAGTCGAAGTAAATCTCTCCTGTGGGAGACCCTCTCATTCCCATCTTGTCAAACTTCTTTCCTCTGCTGAAGCCTCTGTCTTCGGAGAGGACACAGTACGCATTGTAACTTTCGCCAAATCTGGAGTATACCAGAAAGAGGTCGGCCACAGGCGCATTTGTTATGAATGTCTTGGATCCGGTTATGCTGAAACCGTCCCTATTCTCTGTACTGGTTGTCTTCATATTGAGCGCATCCGAACCCGATTCTGGCTCTGTGAGAGCAAGGGAGCCTATGAATTCACCAGAAGCAAGTTTCGGAACATATTTCTCTCTTACATACTCTGATCCATTCCTGTAAAGATTGTCAAGACAGAGGTTGCTGTGGGCACCATATGAAAGGGCCAGAGATGCACTGTAATAGCCAATCTCCTCTTCAATCATGGCCTGAGCTTCATAACCGAGGGATGATCCTCCATATTCCTCTGGGATTGTTACTCCCAGAAAGCCCATCTTTCCCATTTTTTTGAATACTTCTACTGGGAAATAATCCTGGCTGTCCATCTTTGAGGATATGGGTTCAACCTCTCTTTTCATGAATTCCCTTACCGTATCCCTGAGAATACTGTTTTCTTCCTCTGTGTGATCAGTCATAACTGTCTAATATGGAAAATAACCCAATAAACTTAATGAAGGCAGTTCTATCTTATAAACGGATTGCCTTTATAGAGACCATTAAGGTTAAATTTATATCGCTTTTAATGATAACTCTTCCCAGTATTGAACCAGCGTAAGCGCCGCGAGGTATTTCCGGTTCAAATGTTCCTTAGGATTTTCATGCATAGCGCATGGGATTAAGGTTGGTGAAAAATGTATATAACAATCGAAGATCAATATATAGCCAGAATACCGCCCGAGCTTCTTTCTGAAGATTATGAAAAAGCAGTTCTGGAGGTATCCAAGACATCGCTGGAAGGAAGACTTGTTGATGTCAAGGAAGAAAACAATGAGGATAAAATTCTAGGCAAGTGCTTCGTTGTCTCTGTTACAGAGATAGAGACTGTCGGAGACGGGGCCATTGTCCATGGGGACGGTGGAGTTTATCAGGCTGTAAGGTACAAGGCACTTGCTTTTTACCCTGAACTGCAGGAAATAGTTGAAGGAGAGGTAACATCGGTAAAGGAGTTCGGAGCTTTTGTAAAGTTCGGGCCGTTCGAAGGGCTGCTTCATAAGGGGCAGATTATGGACGATATTATCAGTGTAGACCTTTCAAACCAGAGATTTGTTGGCAAAGAGACAAGAAAGGATCTGAAGGCCGGAGATATAGTCAGGGTAAAGATAGTGCATCTGAATTTGAGATCATCTACCCTGGAAGGAAGCACCATTGGATTTACAATGAAACAGATGGGCCTTGGAAAACTCCAGTGGCTTGAAAAGAAGATGGAGAATTGAAAACATGAAGGAAATATTCAGGGCTTGCAAGAAGTGCAAGTTGCTCACTGTTGACAAGAACTGCCCAATTCATGGCGAGGAGAAAACTTCTACAGAATGGTTCGGTTTTACCATAATAACGGAACCCGAACTCTCCATAATAGCTGAAAAGGCAGGAATCACATCACCTGGAAATTATGCAATTAAAGTCAGGCAGTAAGTTCGTTCTTTCACAGGATGTTCTGGATGAAGTTTCCTCATACGGACACCGTATGTGCGTCGCATCAGAGATTCTCGGGTTATCAAATTCCTCAAAAATAATATCCGTGGGTGATGTAACCACAGATAATCTTAGCAGGCTGGGAATACCAATCCACATAGAGATAGTCGATCTCAAGACAAGAAGAGGTCAGGAAGGGGAATTTTCCTCTAAACCAGGAGCATATCATGTTGAAAATGAAGCAGGCACATTGAGCCATGATCTTTTTCTTCTCATAAGAAAGATCATGCCGGTGGGAGGGCGTATTGAGATAACTGGTGAAGAGGACCTTGCCGTGATACCAATAATTTATTATTGTGACTTAAATACGGTTGTAGTATACGGTATACCTGGAAAGGGGATGGCTTGCATCACTGTTGACAGGTCAGTTAAGAAAAACATTGAGGAATTGGTAGAGAGGATCTCACATGGTAGAATTGAAAATTGAATCAGACAGAGAGAATAAACTCCTTCACAGAAAGGAGATACGCTACAGAGCCACATTCACTGGAAAGCCGACTCCGTCAAAGGAGGTTCTGCGTGATCTTATATCCAAGAACCTGGGTGTCCCTAAAGAGCTCGTTATTGTGGACAGGAATATTCAGGAGACCGGAAAATCCGAGGTTATAGGTTATTCCAAGATATATTCGGACAAAGAGAGCGCAATGCTCTATGAGCCTGATTATGAACTGTTCAGAAATGGCCTTAAAGTTAAGGAGGAGAATGCCCAATGATGAAGAGGGAGCTCTACTCTGTAGAGAATGAAAAGATAAGCAGACAGAGGAGATTCTGTCCAAGGTGTGGTCCAGGTGTTTTTCTGGCAGAACACCCGAACCGGTTCTCATGCGGAAAATGTGGATATACTGAGACCAAGAAAGAGTCTTCAAAAGCAAAGCCTCAGGCTGACGCAAAAAAAGAATCAGGAAAAGGAAAAAGTAAGAAATAATTCAGCTAAGTTCTGATATCATCCTTGTGGTTTCCCCACAGGCCTTTTCTATATCCTTGTATTTTAATTTCACAGCATCCTTTACGTTTTCCGGCTGTTCTCTTATGTCCAGGATACCCAGCAGGTGCTGCAGTTCGATGTCCAGAACAATGGATAATACCCTTAGCTTCTCCTGGTTTTCCTCAGAAACTTCTTTTCTCCTCTGTGAGACAAAACAGTCAGAGTGAACCGATCCCTTTTTCGTAAATGTAAACTTCTCACCAGTTTTAACCTTCTTTTCGCACACATAGCATTTGAATTCTGCCATACATGATTATTGGTAAAACGGTTAAAATATTATCGAATCCGGGAAAATATACATATATGGAGCGGCTACACATCTATGGAAAGGAAAGGAACCGCCCTGCTTCCACTCCATTACGGTCATCCCCCTGAATATCTTTACAAACGAATGGTAAAGTTAGGTGGAATACTTTCCGATCTGATCCTGGAAAAATTTGGGAATCAGACATACATGGAAAAGCTCTCAGACCCTTTCTGGTTTCATTCTCTTTCTCTGGCAATAGGGTTCGACTGGAATTCTAGTGGTACTACCACTGCAACCCTGAGCGCCATAAAGGAGTATTTTACAAGGCGTAACTCTGACATACACATTATAGGCGGGAAGGGAAAAAGGCTTTCAGAAATGCACACTGAAATGGATGCTCTTGTCAGAGAAGGAAGAATATCAGAATCCAAGAGTTTGAGAATTCTGGAAGATGCAAGAAGGATCGCAAGGGTAGATCAGTCACTCCTTCAGGACGATTTTGACCTCTACATGCAGTTCCTTGTTATGGACGAAAACGGCAGGTGGGCCATTGTACAGCAGGGTATGAATCCTGCTCAGAGGATGGCCAGGAGATACCACTGGATCAGGCGGTCAGGGCTGGATTTTATAAATGACTACAGGAATGGAATCTCTTCTGAAGTGGTAAGAGAACAGGTTCTTGACCTATCTACTAAAGCAAGTGAAAATAACAGGCATTCAATGGTATCGATTGGAAAGGAGAATCCCGAAAGGTACAGATACACAATAGAGAACGGCCCCCAGAGGTCGCTTGACAATTTTCAGTTTCCAGAGAGGCATCTTCGCATGGATTACCGTATAGACTGGTCTAAATTGAGGGCAATTTATGAATACCAACCAGAGGATTTCCAGGAACTGGCCTATATGAAAGGCATAGGAAAGTCAACAATCCGTGCGCTATCCTATCTTGCAGAATTGGTCTACGGGGATGAACCATCATTCCGCGACCCGGTAAAATACTCATTCGCTGTTGGAGGGAAAGACGGTGTACCCAAGCCCATTAACAGAAACGACTATGATATTGCAATTTCTTTTTTCAAGGAACTACTTGGACAGACGAGAATAGGCGACCTGAGCCTTGAGTCCATAGCTGCAAAGCTTTCCCGTTCCAGTTTTCAGAGAACTTCATGAATTGAAACCTTCTGTATTCCTGTGAAAGATTAAACTTTTCTGAAAATAGAGGTGTTTCAAAACGCTTAAATATATTCTTGGGCTCCAATAAGGGCTGTGCTGAATGCAGAAAACCTCTGAAGACAGATTTGATGTCACTGATTTTCTTCCCTTTCTCGATCCTCTGATAAGGAAATGGTTCAACTCCAGATACGAGGGGCTGACAGAGCCTCAGAGGAAGGCTATACCCCTTATCCATAACAGGGAGAATGTCCTTGTTTCCAGCCCTACCGGAACTGGCAAAACGCTGACTGGTTTCCTTTCAGTAATTAATGAGCTTTTTATCCTTTCCAGAGAAGGAAGGCTTGAGGACAGGATTTACTGTCTGTATGTCAGTCCGCTTAAGGCCCTTGCTAATGATATAAACAAGAATCTTGACCAGCCCCTGTCAGAGATCAGGGAAGTGGCCCTGAGTGAAGGCCTGGATTTTCCACAGATAAGGGCAGCGGTGAGGACGGGTGACACACCACAGAATGAAAGGGCGAAGATGCTGAGAAAGCCCCCTCATATTCTCATCACAACACCCGAGTCTTTTTCCCTTGCCCTCTCTGCACCAAAGTTCAGGGAAAAGCTCAAGGATCTGCGTTATGTCATAATAGATGAAATTCATGAGATATCATCCACGAAGCGAGGGGCGCTGCTTTCGCTGAATCTCGAAAGGCTATCGAAGGAGAACGGCGACTTCATAAGAATAGGACTTTCTGCAACCCAGGCACCAATAGAAACCATAGCTTCCTATCTCTGCGGCTTTGACGGTGAAAAGCCGAGAAGATGTTCCATTATTGAGGTAGATACAAAGAAGTACCTTGATCTGAGCACCATAACACCTGTGAATGATCTTACAAAATCCAGCTACGAGGTTGCAAATGACAGGATGTACGAGATCCTTGTAGATCTCATTAATTCACACAATGCTACTATAATATTCACAAACACCAGAAGCGGAACTGAAAATGTGGCCATGCGGCTTAAGGCAAGAGGTGTTGAAAGTATTGAGGCCCACCATTCGTCTCTGGGAAAGGATACAAGGATTGAGGTGGAAAACAAGCTCAAGAACGGGGAACTTAAATGCGTAATAACTTCCACCTCTCTGGAACTGGGCATCGATGTTGGTTACATAGATCTTGTGGTGCAGATAGGCAGCCCAAAGTCCGTATCAAAAGGACTCCAGCG
>JAKAAJ010000080.1 GCA_021802365.1 Thermoplasmata archaeon
TATCATTCCATCAAGGTATACCGGGACATTTTTTATCTGGCCTGTTCTTATTGCCTCCTCAAGAACAAGCATAACCTCCTGGCTTCTTCCCACGGCAAATACAGGAATCACCACTGAACCTCCCCTGTCGAAAGTTCTGTTTATGATGTCAACCAGTGCCATTGAGGCTTCGCCCCTGGGATGGTGGTAATCCTCCCTCCCTGCGTAAGTTGATTCAGTCATGAATGTTTCCACTCTTGGGAATTTGTTATTGGCAGGGTTGAAAAGCCAGGTCCTTTCAAACTTGACGTCGCCGCTGAGTACAATATTGTAGAGCCCTTCACCGATATGAAGATGCACAGAGGCTGATCCCAGTATGTGGCCCGCGTTATAGAATGTAAGCCTCATATCTCTTGTAATATCGGTTGTTTCATTGTACCTAAGGACAATTGATCTCTTCAGAGCTTCCCTTACATGCTTTGACTCATAAGGTCCCTTATGACCTTCCACATGTGCAACTTTGATGTAGTCGTTCTGAAGGAGCGCAGATAGATCTCTGGTGGGGGCTGTCATGTAAACCGGCCCCTCATATCCATATTTGTAAAGTATGGGCAGTAGACCGGAGTGATCTAGGTGGGCATGGGTGAGTATGACTGCGTCAAGGGCAGAGAATGGCTGTATCTCTGGCGCATACAGATAAGGTGCGCTCTCCCAGGGTTCATCCTCCACATCGTTAACGTTCATCATTCCGCAGTCCACAAGCACACGGGAATTTCTCGTGGATACCAGAGTAGCGCTTCTTCCAACCTCTCTGTGCCCTCCCAATGCAGTAATTCTAATCCAGTTCTCTCCCGGGTTCAAAGGTATGTTCAGTTTCTCACCCAGGTTATGCAGGAACTGTTTTCTTTCCTGTTTAACCTCCCTGAGAAATTCCCTCATTTCCTTTACTGTTCTGGAGTGCATAGGCGGGGCTCTGACAAATCTTGGAGACCATTTGGTCTGTTCCTTTATCTGAGCCACATAATCCTGATTCTTTGCAGTCACTATGGATGGTTCATCCAGTTCAATAATTACTTCCCCAGTGTCAGGTTCAAAATAGGAATCCTTGAATCCGGCCTCCTCAGGTATAAGTTCCTGAATAATCTTCAGGGCCTCCTCTTCCGGCGACATTATGGAAGGATCGGGTCTGAGAAATAGCCTTCGCCTGATTTGTTGTGCTATCTGCTTTACAATGTCCTCTCCCTTGGAAAACAGATCGAGATTCTTCGTATAGGCAACAATATTTGGCCCTTCGTAGTCAATCTCTGTGATCTGGTTCTCGGGAAATAGCTGATCAAACAGGCCTCTGGCCTCAGAAAGGTAATCCCTGAAAGACATCTAATGACCTTTATAGAAAAAATTAAAGGGAAAGTTTCAGCTTTTTGATTCTTTCCAGAACCTCTTCTTCGGAAAGCTGGACAAAACCGTTCTTCCTGTCTATGACTGCGACATCGATCATTCCTCCGGATGCGGAGTCTCTCGACTTTGCAGCTGTTATCCCTCTGATAGCGAGTTCCACTCCGGAATCCACGCTCATTTCCTTTGAGAAGCCATTCTCCAGTACTCCATATACATATGGGGATCCTGATCCAGTGCTTACATATACATCCTCAACTGAACCTCCTGCTGCATCAACGGAAAAGATATGCGGCTTTTTGTCAACTCCCCCGATAAGTATCTGCACCATGTACGGGTAATATTTTGATTGGTTCAGTATGTTTGAAAGAAGGGTGGCGGCCGCTTCTATTGGCATGTTAACTCTTCTCTGAAGCCTGTATAGTTCCAGCTCTGCAGACATATATCTCACAAGTACCTGAGCATCTCCCACCAGACCAGCAATTGTCATTGCTGCGTGAGTATCTATCTGGTGCAGTTTCTTGCCGTCCTTGTGAGCTATAAAGTGCTCCATGGTCACACGCCTTTCTGTTGCCATAACGACGGCATCCTTGACTGTTATTCCCACAGTCGTGGTTCCTGTCTGCATTAATTTCTGATCCATATGTTCACTTCCTAAAACATATCCTGTAGCCAGATCGCTTAATTAGTATTTTGCATCATGCACTGTTACATTCAGTCTGAAAATGCTGTATAACCAATGATCCACATCTGCTCTATACAGGAATTCAGTCTGGCATAGCACAATGCAGCTACTGGCAAGGATATATGTACTGAACGGAATTAAACTTTTCCTATATCATATGCAATATCTTCACTCAGGCATCATTAAAGGTTGATGAATATCTTTGGGTTCTAACTGAAATCATCTGGCAGAATGTTAACACGAATCAACCTGAGGAATAAGGATATTGTTCTTACAAGCGGCATCTATCTCATATGCATTTGAACAGTTACTGGCTTAACAGAGATAAAAGTCTAAAAGTTTCTTAAATAAGGTTATGTATAGTTAATTGATAATTATTACATCTCCTCAATGGATCCATCAGAAATAACAGTAAAAATAAATGGTTGAAGGGAGATAATCTTTCCAGTTAAGGTTCAATTTCCTCTATTTAACTGGGACGTATAGCAATCTTGTAAGACATGGTTATGAGGAAAACCCCTGCTATATGTTACTCCAGACATTTACAGGTTATCGCAGCGTGAAGTTAGTGAAGCTGGGCAGGTAGAGTTGGAACTTGTGAAAGTTGTTGTCAAATCTATAAACAATAGACCCATATTCTTTTGCTATTATTCCAGTCAATTTCCAGGGAAAGTATCAGGGTACTTAAAAAGATGGAAGCAAAAATCATTCCTGTCAGAAGATGATGAGTCCTACAGATATGGGCTAAGAGCAGAGGTTGCCCATCTTCTCTACGAACAGGACTCGGCGGTTTTTGTTCAGTTCAGGGAAAAGCGGGCCTGAGTCGCCGACCGGAAATTGCGTAAAATCTTTTCATCTAAATACATGTTATCTACTTTTTTTGCAGGCTTGAAGGCCAGGTCCAATTATACGAAATAATATTATCTTGGAATCCGATCATTGTTCATGGTACTATATGCAAAGGATATAATGAAAGATTACAAACTCATGCTGAATGGCGATACAACTGCCCTTGAAGCTGCTAAAATTATGAGTCAAGATCACACCGGTTTTGTTATAGTACAGAAGGATGGCAACCCCTATGGTATAGTAACTGAGTGGGACTTTATCAACAAGATTGTTGCTCCCGGTAAGGATCCTGCGCAGGTTAGATTGCATGAGATCATGACAACTCCTATCCTCTCTGTCTCTCCAAAGACCCCAACTGATCAGCTAACAGTGATGATGAGCAAACAGGGCGTGAGACGAGTTATAGTTCTGGAAAATAATAAACTCATAGGAGTCATAACTTCCAGGGATGTCCTGAGAATTTTCAAGGACTACATGGATAACCTTTCAGATGTAATTGCCAGATTTGGGAATTTCTGAATTTATTATTCATAGAATTTTTTAGATTTGTAAATTCAGAGAATCTTTTCCATGACAAGCTCATCATAGAATTTTCCATTTACTTTCAACTCCTGTAAAAGTTTTCCAGAGATTTTAAACCCAAATTTTTCATAGAGATTTATCGCAGAATGGTTTTCACTGTTTACTGCCAGACTGACTTTTCTAACTCTTTCGCTTTTTCCAATCTCCTTCAGGGCCTCTCCCATTAGCAAAGAGCCTATACCTCCCCCACGATACTTTTTGCAAACATAATAGCTGAAAATATCGGCTACATGTTCCGTTTTGACTCTACCCCTGATCAGGAAGCCAATCATTCCTACAATGACGCCATGATAGGAGGCGAATATCATATTCTGAATTCTGGATTTCCATATATCATCAGAAAATTGAATTTCCTCTTCATAAGAACTTCCAAAAGCCTCACTTGATTCTCTGAGAGATTCAAGCCTGAGTTCCTTGAATTCCCGGATTCTATCCTCTTTGATTCTTATTATTTCAATATCGTCTTTGAACGCGTGATTTTCTATAGTATCTCCCTTATTCCAGCATGTCTTTTATGATATTAAAATCTCAATAGTATTAA
>JAKAAJ010000019.1:0-11842 GCA_021802365.1 Thermoplasmata archaeon
TTATATCGTATCCCACACCACCGGGAGATATTATCCCATCCTCCATTCTGAAGCCGGCTACACCCCCAATAGGAAAACCGTAACCCCAGTGAAAATCTGGCATCGCTATTGACGCTTTCACAATGCCCGGCATCATTGCGACATTTACCACCTGCTGCAAAGCCTGTTCATTGGATTCCTTTTCCACAACCTGCTTTGGGCTGAAAACCATGCCTGGAACTTTCATCCGTTTATCACTGGACATCTGGATTTCAGTTGTAAAATCAGACTTGGATTTCAGAGTGAATTGCAACAGGCCCTAATTGCTTTCTATGTTGAATAGTTTTCTAAGATTTCGAATATAGGTTTTATAGTCAATCGGGAAATCTCCTCGCTTGAATTGAAGTAATAGAGAAAATACCCTCAATCTTTTTAGAACACCATGCTCAAACATTTTATTAGGATGCCGGATATTTTCATTTATTGGCTAGAAAAATAAATATTGAAGATCTTAACACAGACATCCAATTTCAGGTCGAGCTCCAGATTGCATTGAGACAGAATGCCTCCCGGATTATGGAATATTATGATAACAAAGAGAGGTTTCAGAATTATATAAGGCAGAGAGAAGAGAAGATTGCCCTGATTCTGGGCGAAAAGGAACTTTTTGAGATATTTAAGGATCGTAAAAAAATATTTCCCTAATATTTTTCCTTATGACTTCCTTCTTTTGAATATTTTATTATTCCACTATAACATCAGGTGTCATGGGGAATGATTTGTCACTCTTCAGAGAACTTAAAACAGACATTGAGACTGCCAAAAGACATCTGGAAATTATCAAGGCACTCCTTAAGGAACAGCCAGTCGGGATAATTAAAATTGCTCACGAGACTGGCCTGCCTGAGCACAAAATCAGGTACTCTCTGAGGGTACTGGAGAGAGAGCACCTTATTGAGCCTTCCAGAGAAGGCGCAATACTCACAAAAGAATTTCTTGAAAACAGGGACAAGATAGCTGAGGAGGCAAAGCAAATCTCTGATGAGATGAGCGAAATATACCACAATCTCAAGACAACCCTGATAAAAAGGTAGAAAGGTTCGCAGATGATTTGGAGAAGCGGGGATGATCTTGTATTTGGCCAGTACACAATCAGGAAAGCTGAGCCAAGGGATGCAAAAGGAGTCATTCTCTGCATGCAGAGCGTGATGGATGAACGTGTATTCCTTGTAAGTGAATATTATCTTCTCACTGAAAGGGGAGAGCAGGATAGAATAAGAAATCCTGATGATATGACTCTGGTTGCTGAGTTCAAGGGGGAAGTAGTAGGTGTAGTTACTATACAGAGGGGGATGTACAGGAAGAACAGGCATACCGCCAACCTCGGAATAGCCATAGTGAAGGAGCACAGATCAAGAGGTCTTGGAACCGAGCTGATAAAGAACTCAATCAAGTGGTGCAAGGAAGTCGGAATAAAGAAACTGAATCTTGAGGTATTCTCCACAAACCTTAATGCAATCCGACTATACCAGAAGATGGGGTTTCACGAGGAGGGAAGGCGAGTCAATCAGTTCACCATAGATGGAAATTATGTGGACGACGTCCTTATGACCTGTTTTCTTTAGATTTTCTCTCTGAAAATCAAAAGAAATAAATCCCCATTACTTCTAAGGTTATCCAATATGAAAACAATGATCTGGAACATTGATTATTTCTGCAACCTCAGATGCAAGAGCTGCAACGCTTGGCAGGGTAAGATATTCTTTCCTGAGGAGCAGATTGACAAACACATTTCAGACATGAAGAAAAATGGAATCAAGATAGTCTCTATTACGGGAGGTGAACCAACATTAAACAAATCAGTCGAAACAATAATTAGAAAACTGAAAGAAAATAAGTTCATCACACACATAGCAACTAATGGAACCAACCCATATGTATTGAGAAAATTATATCCTTACCTGGATGGGGCAACAATTTCTCTGGACAGCAATATCCCTGAAGAACATAACGAATATCGAGGACTGAAGATATTTGATACCGTAGTAAAAACTATAAAGGAGACAAGAAAAAAGGTGAAAATTCTTACTGCAAATGCTCTGGTCACTAATTTCAATTACTTCAAGGTTAAGGACATGGTAGAATTCGCCAACAACGAAATGGGTGTACCGCTTTCCATGTGTTTTCCTGACCAGGACTCATATTATTTCCAGGACTTCCATGTAAGCAAGGAAATGATAAGGCAGGCTTTTTCATATGCATATGAGCACTACGGTGACCATGTATTTGGCAATACGAGAACATATTACAAGCAGGCTGTGGATTACATAGACGGAAGGGCAGTATCAAAATGCAGGGCCGGGGAAGTTGCGTATTATACGGATTACAGAGGCAAGGTACATCCATGCTTCACCCACATGGAAACTGTCATGAATAAGGGGGGAGAACGCTGGGAAACATTTGAGAACAACTGCAACGACTGTTTCACGCAATGTTTCAGGGAACCATCCATTGAGACACCATTTGAGGATGCAAAACTAGTTTCAAAAATATGGTGGTTCAACCATGTGAGGAAGCCTAGACCCATGCTTGCACCGAATGTTTCATCCCCAGCTTAATTCTACCTTACCTTTCAATTGAACCTACACAAAATTCTTCTTGAATGCCCCTTTTTATCTGGACCTTAAGCAAATTGATCAACGTGTAAGACTTGCAGGGGGCTAAATTTATGCCACCAACCAGTCGATGGTATTGGTTTTTGCTATTCTGATCGAAAAACTGTTATACCTCGATTACGTTTTGGAAAAGATGGAACTCCGGTATTACATAATCCGAAGGTTATTGATCCTAGTACCCACACTTTTGGGACTGATACTTTTCCTGTTTATACTTATGCATGCGCTACCGAGATCGGAACTGATTGCATCTTTTGTCGACAGACAAGCTCCCGGTTCAGTTCAGAAGATTGAAAAAATTGAGGCAGTGAAGATACTCGGTCTGAATTATCCGTTGCCACTTCAGTACTTTAAATACATATACGATCTGTTTACCGGAAGCTGGGGAATAATGTCTGGTGGAGGAGGTTATGATGGTAGTGTTCTTCACCTAATTAGCATATACTTCCCTAATACTATTCAGCT
Source organism: Thermoplasmata archaeon (assembly GCA_021802365.1). Next base: position 3,120 of record JAKAAJ010000019.1, read on the forward strand.
TGCGCTTTTCTCAACTTTGTTATCGTTTATCATAGCAATACCCCTGGGTACTTACATTGGTTCAAAACCAAACAGTGTTGCGGATCAAGCCGGAAGGATATTTTCTCTTACCGGGTATGCCCTGCCCCCATTTCTTTTAGCACTACTACTTCAAATTGCTCTTGGAAAAGGAGTTTTGGCAGGAAATCCTGTAGGAGTGTTTCCATTCAAGGGGGCTCTACCAGGTTTCATTGCGAACCCCCCTTCATGGCTATTTGGAGTTGGGAGTGGCTCTGAACTTATCTCCAGCCCGACACATCTTGTAATTATAGATTCCCTGATACACGGTGATTTGCAACTATTTGAACAGTCATTCCTTCATCTTATTCTCCCTGTGCTGACTCTTACTTATGGTATCTTGGCAGGACTCCTTAGATTTTTGAGAGCCGGAATGGTAGACTCCTCGAATCAGGAATACGTGAAAACTGCGAGATCAAAAGGAGTGCCTGAGAATATAATTATAAAAAAACACATAAGAAAGAATGCCTTGATCCCAACAGTAACTGTAATGACCCTGCTGTTCGCAAGCCTTCTCGGAGGAGTTTTAATAGTAGAGATAGTTTTTGATTATCCTGGAATTGGTCTTCTTGCATATCATGCAGTATATCCAACTCTACAGATATACGGAATTCTGGGCACGACATTTATATTCGCCTTGCTGCTCGTATCTGCAAATTTAATAGCAGATATCGTTTACGCACTGATTGATCCGAGAATAAGGTATTAGGTGAAAATATGGATATTAATTTGAACAAGGATAAAATTAACAGAGCATCCTCATCTCCCAGACACCCTAAAATTAACGATTACAAAAATACGATGAAGCTGCTTCTGAAGAATAAGCTCGCAGCAGTGGGTTTAGTTATAGTCCTGATATACTTCGCTATAGCCATACTTGACACTGTATATCCAGAGTATCTTGGAGTTAGCAATATAACTTCGGTCTTCCAATTTGTGCATGGGGCCATTTCGTCATCCATACCCCCTTCTCCACCTGTATTTAACAAAGGATGGGAATATTTCTTCGGTACAACCGAATATGGTGTTCCTCTCTTTCCTGCAATTCTTGCAGCTCTGAAATTTGATATGGCAGTCTCAGTGCTGATAGTTCTCATAGGGGCCTCAATAGGAACGATAATAGGAACAATAGCCGGTTACTATGGGGGAAAACTTGATGAAGTTCTCATGAGAATTACGGATATCTTCTTTACAGTACCATTTCTTGTGCTCGCACTGACTATTGCAGCTGTTCTTGGTCCGTCGCTCCAGAATATTATTCTGGCACTTGTTATAATCTGGTGGCCAATTTACGCCAGGCTGGCTCGTGGGCAGGCACTTTCGATAAAGTCCAACAAATACATTGAGGCTTCAATAGCAATGGGTTCCTCGAGAATAAGGAATGTATTCGTTCACGTTTTACCAAATCTTCTGTCTCCAGCATTTGTTCAGATTTCACTGGATCTTGGTTCCATAATTCAGATATTTGCAACCCTCATTTTCATTGGAATTCATACTGGCCTTCATAATCTTCCTGAATTGGGATATTTGCTCTCTATAGGACAGCCTTACCTTCCTGATGGTTTCTGGTGGCCAATTATAATACCTGGTATATTCCTGTTAATATTTACTATTTCCATAAACCTCCTGGGTGATGGTCTTAGAGATGTGCTTGACCCCAGGTTGAGGAGATGATTTAAATGGAATACAAGCAATATGAAATTAAACCAGCTCAAAAAGAGAACAATAACGATATATTCCTTAAAGTGGAGAACCTTCAGACAAGGTTCTTTACATCAAAAGGAATAGTAAAAGCATTAGATTCACTCTCTTTAAGTGTAAAAAGGGGAGAAATATTCGGATTGGTCGGAGAGAGTGGCTGCGGCAAGAGCGTAACTGCCACCAGCATAATGGATCTTATCCCGGATCCACCGGGACGCATAACTGCTGGGCATATTTATGTAAATGGTTTTGATATTCTGGGTGACCTTGATGAGCTTGCAAAGATTAAGGTAAAGTCTGAGACAGATGTCAGAATAAAGAGATACAAGAAGAAAATAAAGAGGCACAATTTCATCATAAATAGCATAAGAGGGCAGGAGATCGCCATGATCTTTCAGGAACCTTTCCTGGCCTTAAACCCGCTATTGACAATAAGTGAACAGATAACAGAAACCATACTTTTGCATGATACGGTAAGAATAGGTGAGGCAATAATCAAAAGGGAATCTGTTTCTGAAAAGGATGTTGATGATTTTATTTCAGAAATATTATCACTTTCCGATAAACAGGTTAGAGATAAAAGAATTAACCAATGGTGCTCGGAGTTTGGAATATCAGATTCTGAGACAGATATAATTCAGATATTTGACAGTGATTCCAACCTTGGGCAGATTAGAAACAATATACTACAGATATTCAGGGTACAGATAAGGTCAATAGATCTGGAACCGATAAGACAGGTTGTAGAATATGAAAAAATAAAAGAAGAGCTATTGGACCTTACATTACAATTCCTTCAAACTAAATATGATGGGAAGTCGGATGAAGAATTAGAATCAAGACTGCATGAAAAGGAACGACAGTTCAATTCCCTAGGGAGAAGCCTCAGCATTAAAAGGAAAATTTCTAAAGCAAAATACAGGAAGCCTTTTGAGCTAGAAGCGCGGAAAAGGGCTTTAGAACTTTTGAGGCTCGTTAACATAGCAGGGCCAGAGAGAGTTCTCGATTCTTATCCACATGAGCTCAGTGGAGGAATGCAACAAAGAGCAATGATTGCCATGGCTTTGTCGTCCAACCCCAGTCTCCTCATTGCGGATGAACCGACCACTGCTTTGGACGTTACCACTCAGGCCCAAATCCTGAAACTTATCAGAGAACTGAAGGAATTTCTAGGAAGCTCTGTTATATTCATCACCCACGACTTAGCTGTAATAGCAGAGATGTGTGACAGGCTTGGGGTAATGTACGCAGGAAATCTGATCGAGGAATCCACTACCAATACAATTTTCGAGAATCCAAAACATCCCTACACTATAGGTCTATTGAAATCCATACCAAGAGTGGATCAGAAAATAGGTAAGGACTTCCTTCTTGAGTCAATTCCAGGGAATGTCCCAAATCTTATTAAACCACCACCCGGTTGCAGGTTCAATCCCAGATGTTCTTTCAAAATGGACATATGTGAAAAGAAAAAACCTAAGCTTGTAGAGATTGAAAAGGGGCACAAAGTAGCATGCTTCCTTTATTCTGAAGAGACGGAGGACTGAAAATGAGTCAAAATTTGGAAAAAAGAAAAACCCCAATACTGTATGTTTCTCATCTGTCAAAGTTCTTCTCCTACAATTTGGGATTAAGAAAGAAAGGAAAAATCAGGGCAGTGGACGATGTTTCCTTTCAGATTGAAGAAGGTGAGACTCTAGGAATAGTCGGAGAAACAGGTTGTGGAAAAACTACCCTGGGAAGAACCATTCTTCAACTGACAGAAGCTTCTGAAGGAGATATATACTTTGATCTCCCAGATAGTGAAATGCTCAAAATTATGAACATGGAGTCTGAATTGAAGTCATTAACTGAATCAGATCCTGAAAAGAATTTGAGCAGAATAAAGGAACTGAAAGGTGAAATAGAAAAATTCGCAAGGAAACACTCCCTTACCAGAATGACACAGAGGCAGTTGACAAAGTACAGAGCTAAAATGCAGCCAGTATTTCAGGATCCATTCAGCTCTCTTGACCCGAGAAAAATAATTAAAGACATTCTTGCAGAGCCAATGCACCTGTTAACTGAAATGTCCACAAAGGAAATACAGGAAAAGACCCTTTCACTCCTTGAAGAAGTGGGGCTCAATGAGGAACATTTGTACAGATTTCCCCATGAATTCAGCGGTGGTCAGAGACAGAGAATTGGTATTGCAAGAAGCATATCGATAGAGCCCAAACTGCTTGTTCTTGATGAGCCAACTTCAGCTCTGGATGTATCAGTGCAGGCACAGATACTTAACACACTCAGGAGACTGCAGAGAGAAAGAAATCTCACTTTTATTTTCATTAGCCACAACCTTAGCGTTGTAAGAATGATGTCTGATAAAGTTGCAGTGATGTACCTTGGTAAGATTGCTGAAATCGCCGAAACTGATGCGCTTTTCACCCTTATGCTTCACCCATATACAAAATCACTCCTGAAATCCATTCCAATACCTGATCCCAAGATGAAAAGGCAGATAAAGGTACTTGAGGGAGAGATTCCAAGTCCATCAGACCCCCCTAAAGGTTGCTATTTCCATTCCAGATGCCCCGAAGCATTTGAGGACTGTGGATGGTCCCCAAGAGATCTGGCAGAACCATTATCCGATATGCTTGATCCTTTCAGGAATCCTGAGGCAGGAAAATTACCTACCGTTTTAAGCATCGTAAAGGATGAGGAAGAAAATCAGCTTCTGATAAATTTCAGTGACCCTATCAATGAGCAACAAATGAACCTAATAAAAGAGCTGATTAAAAAGGAAGCTTCGATGAAAAATGGTGTAAAGTTCAGAGCCATTACCAGTGTTCAACAGACAACAGAACCCTCTGTTCTTTTGATGAAACTTAAGGTCCAGATTGAGCCTAAACTTATAGAGATCAAGAAGAACCATTTCGTTTCCTGCCTGCTTTACGATCAGGGGATGAATGCACCTCCAGGATTGGAGAAGGGAATGGAGACTGATGCCCTCAAAACAGAAACCTCTCATAATTGACAGAAAAAGCATTGAGAAGGAGATAAGCGCAAAGGATCTTACTCGCAGGGAGCTTTACATATATATATTTGGTGACTTCATTCGCGGTGGATTCATTTTTCTTTCATTTTTTGTTGACTCGATGTTGCTCCTATATTTTACCGAGAACATTCCGTTTATAGAGCGCCTGAATGCAATAATATATCTTTTCTCAGGGTTCAGCATTTATCTAATTTACGCAACACTGCTATCTTTCACAATAATTATCCTCCTTATCATATTAGAGATTAGTTTCTATATGTCAAAAATCAGGAAGACCTTTAAAATAGGGGCAAAGTAACTTAGTATTTTAACTAAATTCCAGAAATTATTTCATTGATTGCATGTCATGAAGTTTGAGATTTGAAAATCCAGTTTCGAAAATATACTTAGGTTCTAATACAAACATACTCTCCACTTAATAGAAAGAGGTAGTCTGGGAACCATACTTCTAAAGACACTCAGTGATCTTTAGTTGGTCCCTCAATTTTTCAGTTTTCAAAGGAAATTTTTTGACTTGAACATAGACTGACATGGAAAACTCACTAAGATCTATTATTACGTCTATATTTCATATGTGCAGATATTATAGAACATGGAACCAATCACATTTAGAAGTAGTAATTTTCCTAATCCACCGTGAGACCCTAAAGTTAGGAGAACCCTGAATCTAAATATGAACATGGGAATTTGATGAATAAAAAATTTGATTCATAACAAGAAATATAGAATAGCGTCTTACGGAATTACTTCTAGGATAATTTGGATTGAAAAGAAATCGAATAAAAATCCTTAATGACCGTCGATTGAATGATTTAAAGCATTAAAGCAAATGCCCCAAGATAAAGTATTCGAAATTATCCTGGTTTTCCAGGCCTCATTGAATTATAAGACTCTAAAATAACTGCGTAGAGAATACTTAGGAAATTGTACTGGGCTTTATTTTTGACCAAGGGAATAAATATTCAGCATAAATATCCAAATTATGGTGTTAAGACGGTGCATTTCTGACTCTTTGATTGACAAGGAAGAGAAAACACATTAGTTTAAAATAATGAATAAATAATTAGAAAAAATAAAAATATTAGTACAACCCCTCAGGAGTTGTACTGTACCAGATTGTACATTGGAACGCCGTTAGCTCCCGTCATAATGTTAGACTGGTATTCTTTCCACAATTTTCCATTTAGAGATGACGATATTGCCGGTATATTGTTTGCCTGATACAGTGGCTGATACAATGAAAGGTTCACACCTTCATCGTTCATCATGTGGAAGTAAGTTGCCGCCGTTATCGAGTTGCTGAAACCTTTCGTGTAGTTGTCAATCATTCCCTGAAGCTGGTGTGCCTCTGAAGAGTTGTAGTTCTGAAGCTCCCAGGGTTCCATACCATTAGGCTTCATGTATGTTGAAACATTAGTTCCAAGGTACATAGGCAATAGATAGTCGCTCGGATATGGATAGTCTGGCGCCCATCCTCCCCAGTCAATAGGCATTGGGTTATGAAGAGGAGCAGGGAATATGTTATATAGATCTACGTATGATATTGACTCAACGTTCAACGTAAGCCCAGGAATGACAGATTCCAGCGCTGAAGCCCACATTGACATTCCTGCCTCGTCAACAGGGTCTCCTACCGGTATCATCACATCAATGGTCAAAGGTTTACCGTTTACCTGGAATTCGTTCTTTGAGCTGCTCCATGTAACCTTGTGTGTGAGATTGTTGTTGACGGAATCTGTACCGTTGACAAATTCATTCCAGAGCGTATGTGTCATTGCAAGATCATAGTATGGTACCTGACCACCTGTTGTAGCATTAATCTGGGCTATTGTCTGAGCGAAGGTCATTCCCTTGGGAATCATTCCGGTGTAGGGTATCCCAAATGGCTCATTGAATGTGGTGTTCCCAACATCCGTTGCAAGGTACTGGCTCAGATTGAAAGCATAGTCAAAGGCCTTCCTGACCTTTACTGAAGCAAAGAGGTGTGCTGGCATATTCATGCTGTATCCATTGTCTTTAGCCACAGTCAGATTCACAAATGAGTTGTATGCCATGAAGTATATGCTCAGCGTAGGTGAAGCATTCAGAACCTGGTATTTCCCGGCTGAAACTTCACTCTGAACTTCAGTCCAGAGGGACGTTGGGATGTTTGCTATCTGAGCTTCACCTGACTTGACCTCCAGGAACTGAGTAGATGTTGAACTGAGGTACTGTATTTCTATGTTGTTTATGGAAGGAGCAGGATACCAAGATCCGGGTGCCTTATAGTACGGATTCTTTGTGAGGACAATTTCGTTTGCAGGAAGATAATATGATACTTCATATGGTCCATCCGCAAATACATTGTTCTCGACGTATGTGTTATAGTTAGATATGTCTCCGTATTTTGTGTAGTTTTCGAATCCCTGTGGTGACCATGTTATTCCTGCACCATGCGCAGCCAGCCAGGTTGGATCTATTATATAGGTACCACTTGTCTGGGCAAGTATCTGCATTGCAAGCACCTGACTCATTGGGTTCTGGAAGTGAATTGTTATGGAGTTCGTAGCGTTATCAACAGTCATATTGCTAGTTATGTTGTAGAATGTGTTGCTTGATGTGTACTGTCCTGGAAGGTAGTACTGACCGAATATGAATCCTCCAGTTCCAGGTGTTCCGTCTATGAAGATCATATCCCTTGCAAGAGTATATTCAACGTCCCATGCGGTTACTGGTGTTCCATCCTGCCAGGAGGCATTGCTTCTTATGGTGAAAGTGTAATTTTCATTTGGCTTCAGATATGTGTTGTATGTGGTTCCCCATGGAGTTGTTCTTGTGTAATTCTTATAGTTGGTGTTTACCTCATGGTTAGCTGTACTTGGAATGTTTGTGGCAAGCTCTGGCTCAAAGCTTGTTATGGAGCTTCCATTGTACATTACAAGACTCTGCAATGTATTCTGAAGTATTTCACTGTCAACTGTGAAATATGCTATCTGCGGATCCAATGTTGTTGGTCCTCCTGAGGCATCTTCTGCATTAACCAGTATGTTGTTTGTTGTAGTAACAAGTTTTGCACTAGATACTACGGGCATGTCCATGAAGTAGGTGGTGGTAACTTCTGTGTTTGATGGATATGCTCCATTCTGGTTTGCGACAGTAGCAGACCCACTGGTAGTTGTAGTCTCCATAACATTGTCATGGGTGGAGAGGGCCATAGCCTTTGTCAAATTCATGAATGTTATGCCACTTGAGCTCTGATCTCTCACCATGAAGGATGTGCTGCTGCTGTTGAATGCCAAAGATGGATCGCTGCTTATCATCATGAAAGTTACGTTCGCACCACTTTTTACGCTTAGGTTTTCACCTGCAGCAACTGTGTGAACAACATTATCACTTAGCACTCCAGTCTTGTTTGCAACAGTTCCATGCGTTACAGTTATGTTGAAAGAATTCGCAGCTACAAGGCTTCCTGCCGATGTGAAGTTAAGTGCAGTACCGTTGGAAAGAGAGACGTTTGTGTATGGTATCTGCAAATTAAGCCCACTTATGTTGCTTATCATTGTGTTTGGAAGCAGATAATAGCTCATTCCAGATGTGAAATTCATCATCTGCGTATTTACAACGCTTGTTGAGATCACAGAGGATGTGTTCACTTCAGCTGTAGTGGTGTTAAGTTCAAGCTGATAGAGGCCGCTGCTGAGATTATTGAATGCGAATGTGTGATCTGTCGCCTGATATACTCCTGCTGCAACGTTATAGACGTAGGATATGGGAACCTGGTTCTGAACTAGGACCGTCTTTGGAGTACCGTTTACGTCCATGGTCTCCCATAGAGAGTAATTCTGGGCAACTATCTGCTGGTTGCTTATTCCGTTGGTAAAGTTGTAGGTTTCGGTGTTCGTTGCCAGATTAGTAACGACATGACTGCCGGGAGTGAAAATGTTTGTTC
>JAKAAJ010000019.1:11942-17909 GCA_021802365.1 Thermoplasmata archaeon
GTCTCCCATAGAGAGTAATTCTGGGCAACTATCTGCTGGTTGCTTATTCCGTTGGTAAAGTTGTAGGTTTCGGTGTTCGTTGCCAGATTAGTAACGACATGACTGCCGGGAGTGAAAATGTTTGTTCTGTTGCTCACCAGCTGATGTGATGAAAGTGCAGGATCCACTCTGAGAAGCCTGTATGCTGCATCACTTGGTGTAACCAGGGGTGATGCAACCACATTTATGAGGCCTGTGGAAGAAGAACTGCCGTAGTTGATTGTATACATGATATAATAGTCACCAGACTGTGCATAAGTATGACTCAACTCAACACTCTTATTTCCACTGTACTTAACTACCTGCGAACTTCCATCTCCATAAAAAACGGTTATGTTCTTAAAAGAACCGGTAGCGTTCACATAGAACGAATATGGCGATCCTACCCTGGCAGCAGATATCCCTGGTTCCACCTGAGCGGAAGCAGGAGCAGCCTTTGCCGGGTGATAAAATGCTAGGACCCCAAAAGCAGCTATTATTACAATAAGAACTACTATGACAGCATACCATTTAGCGTTCGAAGCTGGCTTCCTTGGAGGAGCCAGATTCTTGGTTATAGGCTCTGCCGGAGTAGTATCTTTTTTTTCGGTATTGTCCATTTTTAACCTCCTATAGAGTTGAGGCAAATCGGAATTTATGTATATAATTGTTTTGCTTCGAATGTATGCCGCCTGTTTCAACTATAAAAATATGATTGGGAAAAGGCGCCTTATCCTGCTTATAAAAGATACTAAAGAAACTCAGCCAGGTGTTCCTTTGTGAGCTTCACAGGCGGAATATCTATGAGTGCCTTGCCAGATATGACCGGATCTGATGCTTCATAGCTGGGCCCTTCCACGTCATACAGCACTCCAATCGGAATCTTCTCGCCCCACTCCTGAGCCAGTGCGTATGCTTTCTGGAAATTCTTTGTGTCCGTTTCTGGCTTGTAAACTTTCTTCCTGAAGTAGTCGTATGTGTTGATCTTGTTGTATGTGACACAGGGGCTGAAAACATCAATGAAACTGAACCCTTTGTGCTGTATCCCTTTCTTTATCACTTCCTTCAGATGAAGTGCATCTCCTGAAAAGGCCCTTGCAACGAAGGTTGCCCCTGCGGTAAGTGCTATTGTTAAGGGATTAAGTGGCTTCTCTATGTTTCCGTCTGGTGTTGATTTAGTCTTCATTCCGATTTCGGTTGTTGGTGAGGCCTGTCCTGTTGTCAGACCAAATATCTGGTTATCTGAAACAATGTATGTTATGTCCACATTTCTCTTTGCGGTATGGTAGAAGTGCTGTGTTCCCTCGAAAAATCCATCTCCGTCTCCACCATATCCAATGACTGTCAGCTTCGGGTTTGCCCACTTTATTGCTGAAGCAACCGGAAGCAGCCTTCCATGAAGACCATGGAAACCGTACAGGTTTATGAACTCAGGCATATTGCTTGAGCATCCTATCCCTGATGTTATAACAGAATCCTTTGGCTCGATTCCCAGTTCAGCCAGTGCTCCGCTAATGGCAGAAAGCTGTGCAAAATTTCCGCATCCTGGGCACCAGTCAGGTTTCACTTTTCCTTTATAATCTGCAATTGTAACCATTTCATTCACCTCTTCAATACTGCCTCTATCTCATCAGCGAGAGCGCCGGGATAGAAGCTCTCTCCGTCATACTTTGTGATAAGCTCCGTCTTGACCAGAAATTCAGATCTGAGCAGCTTATTCATCTGGCCAGTATAATTGTTCTCAACAACAACGATCTTCTTCTTTCCCGAGAGAAGTTTCCCTATGTCAGGATTCAGTGGATACGGACGATTTATCTCAACTACACCAACCTTGTGGCCTCTTTCTCTGAGTATATCCACAGCATCTTCAACTGATCCCTGTGTTCCTCCCCACTGAACCACAGCATACTCTGCATCATCGTATCTGTATGTTGGAGTTGGTGGCATCGATTTTATGTATGAATCAAGCTTCTTCATCCTCTTCTTCATGGACTCGACCCTTAGTGTCGGGTCAGTAACTGCGTCACTCACAACATCACCGTATTCATTGTGCTCATCGGAGTCTTCGTTATGAGTCAGACCGGCAGTACCTGGGAATGCCCTGTATGATATTCCATCCTTTGTATACTCATAACGTTTGTAATCTTTCATGCCAGGTTCTGCTATCTTTCCTCTGTCTATCTTGAATTCAAGGTCCAGATTCTCAACAGTTTCATAGTGCTCCGCAACATAGAGATCTGACATTACAATTACAGGTGTCTGGTATTTTTCTGCCAGGTTGAATGCCTCCCTTGTCAGGTAAAAAACATCCTCAACGTTCCTCGGTGCCAGGACAATTCTCTGGAAATCACCCTGAGACGCACCAAGAACAAGGTTCAGGTCTCCCTGCTCAGTCTTGGTGGGAAGTCCAGTGGAAGGTCCAGCTCTCTGGGATTCATATACTACAAGTGGAACCTCCATCATTCCAGCCATTCCCAGCGCCTCAACCATGAGTGAGAAACCTCCTCCTGAAGACCCGGTCATGGCCCTGACCCCTGCATAATTGGCACCTATTGCCATGTTGATCGCAGATATCTCATCCTCCGGTATCTTGACAAAGATGCCAAAATCCTTCTGATGAGCTGCTAGATAGTGAAGGGCAGATGAGGCTGGAGTCATTGGATATCCGACATACATCTTGAGACCGGCGTTCACTGCCCCAAGACCCAGTGTCTCTCCACCGCTCATGAGATAATATTTCTTGTTTGAAGTTTTCAGTTTAATCGGCAGTTTTTTGAAGTTTGCCTTATAAAACTCATATCCCTCTCTTGCGGCATTTACATTCTGTTCTGCCACTTCCCCCTTGTTTCCGAACTGATCCCTTATCACTCCTGCCAGGGTTTCAAAATCAATTCCTATTGAGGCCATTGTCGCTCCAATAGCAACTGTGTTTTTCATAAGGGCATTCTTGCTGTGTTTGGAAGCAATTTCGTTCAGGGGCATCCCAACATAGTCAAGGTCATACTTCTGAAAATTAGTGAGCCCTTTGTCAAATATTGCAACCCCTTCTTTTGTAAGTGGTGATGCCCCGCCTTCGTTTATTGATGGATTTGTATGCCTTTCAAGCGCATCCTTGTTCAGCGCTATAAGAACATCAAGACCATCACCCTGAGACCTTACCTTTCTGTCACTGGCCCTTATCTGATACCAGCTCTGTCCACCCCTTATGATGCTCTGATAATAATTGTATGTGTTTACATGGAGGCCCATTCTTGTGAAAGTCTTTGCTATAATGAGGCCAGCTGACTGCACACCGTCTCCGGCTGCCCCTCCGACCCTAATAACTACCTCGTCAGTTTTCATAATATATCGCTACTGTATTTCCCAAGTCTATTAAGCATTTTTTCTTGGTGTCAGATAAATCATATTGATTGACTTCACCGGGTTCAGGTTTATAGATTTCATAATGAATTAATATCCTTCAGAAATATCCATGTATGTCTAGAAAAGAGCATGATGTTATCGGGGAAGTGGAAATAGCCGATCAGTATTATTATGGAATAAACACTCTAAGGGCGCTGGATAACTTTCAAATAACAGGAGAGACAGCGGACTCTGACCACATTGAATCTATAACCGCAATCAAGATGGCAGCTGCCATTGCCAACAACAAGGGAGGCTGGCTCCCCAAGGATAAGGCAGATGCGATTGTTTCTGCCTGCAGGGAAATTCTGGATGGGAAACATCACGATCAATTTGTAATAGATAAGTTTCAGGCCGGAGCGGGCACATCATACAACATGAACGCCAATGAGGTCATTGCAAACCTGGCACTTGAGCATGCAGGGAAAAAGAAGGGCGACTACTCCTACATACATCCCAATGATCATGTTAATATGAGCCAGTCCACCAATGATGTCTATCCAACACTCATAAGGGTTGTCTCATACAGAAAAGGGAAAAGAGTGATTGAGGAGCTTGATCTTCTCATAAAAAGCATGCAGAAAAAATCAAAGGAATTCCAGCATGTTATCAAGACAGGCAGAACACATCTGCAGGATGCAGCTCCAGTTACATTCGGCCTTGAGATATCCGCCTGGGCATACACACTGGAAAAGGGCAGGAAAGCTCTGGAGCAGGCGCTGGACTACATTCTGGAGCTGAACATTGGTGGCACTGCCGTTGGAACCGGTATAAACACCTCGCCTGGATATCAGGATTCCGTTGTTGAGGAAATAGCAAAGATTACAGGTCACAGATTCAGAAAGAGCAGCAATCTTCCTGGGATTATGGAATTCATGTCCGATTTTTCCAGACTCATGGGCGCAGTGACCGACATTGCCCTTGACATAACAAAGATATCCAATGACATTCGGTTGCTCTATTCCGGACCAGGCGCCGGAATACACGAGATCAGGATCCCTGCAGTACAGCAGGGCTCATCTATTATGCCTGGAAAGATAAATCCGTCTATCGCTGAATCGATGAACATGATCTGCCATGCAATAATGGGTGCCCAGCATGCCCTAAACGTATCAGTACAGGCAGGCCAGCTTGAACTCAATGTGATGATGCCGCACATTGATTTTGAACTGACCAGATCCGAGGATCTATTGAGCAATGGAATGAGGATGTTCAGGACGAAACTCATAGACGGGCTTGAAGCAGATGAGAAGGTATGCAGGGAACACCTCAGCAGAAGCTTCGGATCCGCCGCCCTCATGAACCCTTACCTTGGATATGACACTGTTGCCAAGATTGTTAAGGAAGCTGTGGAGACCGGGAAGTCGATCAAGGAACTGGCACTGAAAACCGGAAAACTTGATGAAAAGAAGTTTGATGAGATAATGGCTTCAGGAATTCCAAAATAGGGCTGATGATGAAGATCTACTTTGAGTCCTATGGATGCACCCTGAACAAATCTGAGGCCGGACTCTATGTGAACAGCCTCCTGAAGGACGGTTCAACATTAGTTGATAACCCTGCTGATGCCGATCTCAGTGTTATATCCACATGCGTTGTTATCAAACACACTGAGAACAGGATGCTTTCACGGATTCAGGAACTGTCCTCAAAATCAAAGGTCAGGGTAATGGGTTGCCTTCCTCCGGTGAGCGCCGGAACCCTTGAGTCAGATTCTATTGAGGTACTTCATCCCCGTGAGATGCGTGCTTTCTATTATGGAGCCCTGGATGACATTGAAATAAGGGAACCGTCCATTTTTGACGGGATACCAATAAATCAGGGATGCACTGGAAACTGCAACTTCTGCATTTCAAGGGTTGCAAGAGGGAAACTCATTTCCAGACCGGTGAGCAAAATTGCAAGCCAGGTAAGAATGCAGATTGAAAGGGGCATAGGTGAGGTCAGAATAAGCTCACTTGACACAGCTGCATACGGGAAAGATACCGGGGTGAGGCTGCCGAACCTCATAAGGGAGATATGCTCCATTGAAGGCGATTTCATGCTCAGAGTTGGTATGATGGAGCCCAGAAACACATTTGAAATCGTTGATGATCTGCTGAATTCCTATTCAGATCCAAAGGTATTCAGGTTCCTTCATCTGCCGGTACAGAGCGGCGATGATAGAATACTTGAGTCCATGAACAGGGAATATAAACTGGATGAGTTCCTTAAGATAACAGAAAAATTCAGAAATTCATACCCTGATGGTACCTTATCAACAGACATAATTTCAGGCTATCCAGAGGATGATGAGGAAAGCTTCCAGAATACTCTGAATATGCTCGAAAGAACAAAGCCAGAGATCGTGAATATTACAAGATTTTCCCCCAGGCAGTACACGAAGGATTTTAACAGAAAGGTACCTGATTCAGGCAAAGTGAAAAGATGGACCGCAGAATACACTGAAATGCACAGAAACATCATAAAAGAGAGGATGGAGAATCTTATTGGGCGAACCGAGAGCATATTTCTCACTGAAAGGGTGAAAGATGGGACTACGATGGG
>JAKAAJ010000081.1 GCA_021802365.1 Thermoplasmata archaeon
AAGTGAAAAGTGATTCATGCCTCCACCTCCAGCTCCTTCAGTTTCCGGATCCTCTTCTCAACCTTCCACCATGCAGTCTCATAGTTCGATATGGTGCATTTCTGGTAAGCCCACCATTTCCTTCCTGTTGAATCAGCAATGCCGCCGGAATGTGGATATCCATACCATGTCCCCACATTCTCCATATGTTCAGAGGATCCGCCAATGCACTGGAATGACTTTCCCGATGTACCGGCAATAAGATCGGCAATCTCTCCACCCATGTCGGCTGTGAGGATGCGTTCTTCAGGGAGCAGTTCCTGCTTCTTTCCCTCTCTTTTCACATGGGAAAGACACACAGGGCCTATCTCTCTCCTTATTGATTCAGGATCAGTGAGTTCCCTTCCGCACTGAACGCATTTCATTGACCATCACCGTCCGGAAGATCTTCGTAACATTCCATGCAGATGTGACCTTTCAGCTCCTCTTCGTAGTACGGCACTCCAAAATTATCGATCTTCTTATGTCTCTGTGTGAGGCAGCCAAAGGCTGGAATGGAATCTTCCTGCAAGACCTCTGAAACTGATCTGCCGCATGCAACACATGATTCCTCAGTGATATCATGTCCCCGGAAGCAGATGACTTTCACATCTTCGGGTATGAAGAAATCTCCTCTGACAAAGTCAGTCCCATTAACATCAGGATTCTCGTCCCAGCTTGTGGAATGGGCAACCCTGTCATTGTGGTCCTGTATGGGATTGGAATAGCTCATGCTGGCACCCCCGTTCTGCTCATATGCTCTCTGACCAGTACCTCTATGGTTTCATTCATGCTCCGTGCTTTCAGTTCGAACTTAACATTCTGGAGAGATACGTAAGTTCCCTGAGACACGGATATCTGCGGAAATTTCTTGTTTGGCATCGTTATCGACATTATCGATACACCATCCCTGCTAATAAATCTATCGATACAATCGATAGTATGGGGAATTTCTTTATTTTCAAGAATCTCATAATACCTGAGATGCCTGGAACTCGTGGACACCCCACTAAGAAATATCCCCAGATTTCTCTGACAAAGGACCTGTATGATAAATTAAGGGACCTGAAGTTTGAACTGAAGGTTGATTCCCTTGGTGATGTTGTCAGTATTCTGATTGAGGAGCACGAAGCCAGAAAAGGCGTAAAGTGAAAAAGTTTCCTCACTGTTCCACCTCCACAACCGTGAAAGGAAATTCTCCATACAGCCTGGTATATTTTGACACAAGCCTGCTCTGAATTCTTGCGGCATTCCTTATGGTGATCTCAAGGAATCTGTTATCCTGGTTAAGTGTCCCGAACTCCATGAGATTTCTGATGACATCCTGAATGTCCAGGATCATCTCCCTGAGTTGCTCCTTCTTCTCATACTGTCGGAGAGCAATCTTTTTTAGCCGGCTGAATATTGCAATGTCGTCTCGAAAACCATTCATTTTTTCCGTGTTCATCTAAAAATACCCTCCATTCGCCTTTGCAAGCTTCTCTCGGACAGCCTCTAAAATAAACTGCTGTCGGGATAGATACTTCCCTGTCGCTTCAGTGCTAATGGCCTTGCTTAGTTCATCTGGCAGCACAAGTGTAAGTTTTTCAGACATACATATACACCGTTTAGACCTCTATAAACCTCTAAACATTTGCAATTATTTAAACGTTTTCAGTATATAAACATGGATGTCCAAACAGTCAGTAAAACTAACTTTGCAACTTCCAGAGGGTCTGGCCAAGGAAATTAATGACATTGTGGAGAAGCACGATCTATGGATGTCATCTCAGGATTTCATCAGGGAGGCTATTAAGGAAAAAATAGAACGTTGGTACAGAGATCATGCGGTGGGGTGAATAGCATTGCAAGGAAAAGATGAAATTGCCATTAGATCAGATGAAATTGAAAAACTGAAAGAAGAACTGGAAAAGTTCAAGGAAAGCGTAGATGGGAAAGATATTAACTATTTTGTATTCCATTATGACAAGAAAAAGAACCCGGTAGCCTATTTAGCAAGAATTACAGAAGATATTGGAGAGAAGTTTGCCGAGGGAATAAAAAATTCCATTACGGATTTCATTAATACGAGAGTCGTTAGCTACGACGACAATGACAGCGAATTACAGGATGGAGTTGAGGTAATAAGAAGCTATGAAGTACCAAATGCCGGAAGGATACTGGAAGAAATTGAGAAGACGAATTTCACTGAGTTAGATAAGGCCACTGCCGACAATACTTCAGGATTAAAATTTGCAGTTAGATGTAAGGAGCTGGTGGCATTTGGATCACTTAGAAAAACCAATCTAATGGAGAAATCTAAAAAAGGCAAAATTATTACAATTAATGAATCTGGGACATTCGTAAAGTTTCATGAAGACGTGCTTTATGAAATACCTGACAAGTACTCATCCTTTAAATTCAAAGATTATATCATTATCTCAAATGAGCTTACTTTCGAATCAATCTTCAATTATCATGAAAAAATCATTGAATTGGTAAGGACGCACTCAACTGACAATCAAAGACTTTTTTCGGATGAGAAATCCTTCATTGAAATGTTGGAAAGGGACTCAAGAAAAGCCAGAAAGATGTATTTTGCCGTTAAGGGAAATTACATAAGTTCCATCACGCCGAGTGATATAATGCATTATGCAAGTAAATATAACCTTGATATCAAGCCAGATAATGATGGCAAAGTTGACATTGAGAATTCCAACATCTGGCATGTCGTCAATGCGATCAACGAAGATTATTACACTGGGACGTTCTCTAAATCGAACTATGCTTCCAGAAACAAACAAAGATTAGTCTGAAAGGTAGAGATAGGATTTAATTAACATAATAAGTATAATCAGTTATACTGTAAAACCTATATTGTGAGTTTTTTGCCTCTCTTGTTCTGGTTAATTTAATCTTTGAAATCACATATATCTCGTCTGAGTCGTCCTCGTCTTTCTCTTCTGGATCTCTTATCTCAATTCTGTAAAATTTGTATCCAAATAGCGCAAGAACAGGGTTGTAGAATAACATGTCGCTATTAATGTAGATGGAATAAACAATCAAAATTATTATCCCGAAAGCAATAAGCCCGGATAAAGTGCCAGAGAGCAGTGGAATAATAGATACAAACGTAACCATGTAAACTGTGTAAATGCTACCCCTTTCCTCAATTTTCCGGATCTTTTTATTATCTTTCCTGGAATCTCTTGTAAAATTTTCAGCTTCGATTTCCTTTATGGTATTCCACCATAGAAAGCTTCCTAACACTGAAAATGCGATAAGAATTGAAAAAACGATGGTTTGAGCCTCATAAAATGGATCAATAGGGAACGCAAGACCAATTAGGAATAACGGGAAGAGATCTCCCAAGAACAATAAGGTAATTTGCCATCTATTCATTTTGATCTGCCTCTTGAAATACATATTAGCTTACTTCTAAAAACATTATCTAAGCATGAAAATTAAAAATTCAAGTTTAGCTCATAGATCTCCCATTGTCTCCTCCAACTTTCTCAGAGCCCTCTCTTCCATTTCCTCTGCTATTTTCTTGGCCTCTTCGAGAGTTTTTGCACTTTTGACCCTTCTGGCAAGTCTCAGGGTGGACTTAATGTAGCCATTGTAGAACTCCAAATCGAATCTGTTTATGGGTGTCATTCCTCAAGCATCTCCATTCTTTCCCTCAGTGCAGCTATGAACTCCCTGAAGTTCCTGGACTCCCTGATTGAATCTTCAATTATGCCTGAATCGTGGAGCCTCCTGTCATCCCATCCCTTCCTGTAACCCTCTTTTCTTGCCGCATCTATAACGGCGTAATCAATGTTGACAAGTGTTCCTTTCACGTTCATCGTACTGCTTGAGATTTTTTCGATATAAAAGCCGTCCTATCTCGCTGCAAAATGAGAAAAAGAGAATTTAAGCCGTGATCGATATCACCGGATATCTGTCACCGGCATGTCCATGAACTGCCACTGCGGGTAAT
>JAKAAJ010000082.1 GCA_021802365.1 Thermoplasmata archaeon
CTTGCGTAATCAAATATCCTTTTTGGGTCCATTATATATCTGACCAATATTGCCGGGCCCATAATTATTTCTTTTCATCTGTTCCTGAGGCCAATCACCCTTTATATGGGTCAAAGGAATTTGGATGCATTGCTTATCACTGAGATATTCAGCAGCATTCAGGGGGAGGGCAGATACATTGGCATACCTATGCTCTTTGTAAGGACAAATAGATGCAACCTTAGATGCAGATGGTGTGACTCCACTTACACATTTCAGGGTGGTAGAGAGATGTCTCTTGACGATCTGGCAAAGACTGTGAAGGATTGCAGGTATGATTGGATCTGCTTTACAGGAGGTGAACCACTGCTCCAGAGGGAAGCTATTCAATTCGTTGACCTTGCGCATGAGCTTGGCAGGAAGGTCCTTCTTGAGACTGGCGGTTCCATATCAATAAGAGAGATGGTTAAAAGAGAACATGTCTTTATTGACATGGACATAAAGACCCCTTCCTCAGGAGAGGAAAAATCTCTTCTTATGGAAAACCTCAGTTATCTGAGGGACCAGGATTACATTAAATTCGTCATATCAGATCAGGATGATCTTGATTACAGCATCCAGTTCCTGGACCAGCACAGCCCGGCAGTTGAAGCTCTCTTCCAGCCGGCATGGGGAACATCTTTGCAGTGGATCACGGAGGAAGTTCTCAAAAGAGGAATAAATGCGAGGGTTCTGCCTCAGCTTCACAAGATAATCTGGGGAGAAAGGAGAGGTGTCTGAATGGACAGGATATTCACTGGCAGATTCTATTATCGTGGAAAATTTGATGAGATTGAGGTCGCCGTTTCCAATGGAAAGATTGAACGCATTGGAAAGGCACTTTCCGGTGCCCCCAAGACAAAGCTGTGGAAACCTGTTATTCCAGCGGGTTTTGATACGCACGTCCATTTCAGGGAGCCTGGAGAATCGGAAAGTGAGGATTATTCAACTGGAAGCATGGCTGCTGTCTATGGGGGAACCACGACAGTACTGGATATGCCAAACAACCTCATACCCATCAGGGATTACGAGAGGTTCAGGAATAAACTGGCTATAGCCTCCGGTAAGTCATTCTGCGATTTCGGACTCTATTCACTCTTTGACGGACGCAATCTTTCCATTGTTGACAGAGATTCCTGCGGCCTCAAGGTTTTCATGGGAGGGAGCACAAATTCTCTGCCACTATCTGATGAAAATGACTCTCTGGATCTCCTGAAGGATTATGGAAAGCCAGTTGTTTTTCATGGCGAAAGTGCATCATGCCTGCAGCGTCATATGCTGGCAGAGCCAAAGAATCTGAAGGATCATGATCTCTCCAGACCGGAGGAGTGCGAGATGGAATCCGCAAGGGTCCTTGCCAGGCACAGTTTCAGGATGCCTGTACTGACCCATGTAAGCTCCCCGGGGACACTTGATCTGCTCCCATCTGATTTTGCCACTGAGGTTACTCCCCATCACATACTTCTCAACAATGACATGGATCTTGGATCCTACGGAAAATGCAATCCTCCTCTTCGCACCAGGAAAACGCAGGAATCTCTTCTTCAGGCATTTCTTGATGGCAGGATAAACACTGTCTCCTCTGATCATGCCCCGCACACTGAGGAGAGGAAGGGAGATTTCCAGTATGCAGCATCCGGAATCATAGGTGTGGAGACAAGGATACCTCTGCTTCTTGGACTTGTGGCAAAGAAGATACTTCCGCTGGATCTCATGATAAGAACCTCCTGTTCAAACCCGGCTAAGAAATTCAGTATCAGAAAGGGTATGATCGAGGAAGGTTATTATGCTGATTTTCTCTCATTCGATCTATCTGAGATGAAAAGGATAAATCCTGAAAAGCTCCATTCAAAGAACAGCTTCACTCCTTTTTCAGGCCATGAGGCGGTATTTCCATCCTCAGTTATTATCAGAGGAGAGTTCGCTCTTCAGGATGGGGAGATAATTGAAGATCCAGCAGGGGCCTTCACATCAGATCTGCTCAGAGAGAGCCCTTAAGATGAGGTCTGCGGTCCCCTCGCCATAGGGAATGCCACTTACAATGTCCGATATATCCTGTAAATCCTTCTCAGCGTTGGCAGGAGTTCCCTTTAACACGCCATCAATGAACATTGGAAGGTCATTGAAGTTGTCTCCGATTACCATGGCCTCTTCTTTCCTGACTTTATAGTTATCCATCAGCCATTTCAATGCAAAGCCCTTATTCTGACCCGGGTTCAGGATATGCCAGGAGAATCCGCTGTTTGTTATCTCTACGCCGAACTCTGGTGCAAGATCCTTAATCCTCCCATCATCGACTCCCGTAGGACCATAACCCATGGAGCAGTACCTCCACTGGTTTGTTATGAGATCTGTGGCAAGTCCCTCTTCTGATAGCCTTCTGAAGAATTCTCTGGGCTTTTCAATCCCGAAAAATGATCGGACTCCAGAATCATCTATCATCACTCCACCATTTTCCCCAAAGAGTGGTGCTTCCAACCCGATGAACACTCGCAGAGAGTACATTACTGGGATCACATTTCCACTTACAAGACTTACCTTCACCCCATCTGACTGGGCTCTCCTCATAGCCTCAATTGCCCTTGTGGAGATGGCCCGACGGGAATCGGTAAGTGTGCCGTCCACATCCATCAGAATAAGTTTAATCACGGTATGTTATTGCAGAATCATATTTATGGTAAACCGAAAGGAACTCAGGAACCCTGCCGAGATTGCCAGAATCAGGATCGATAAACTTCAGAGAATTGTTCTGAGCCATCCTGATGACCCAGAACTTCAGAGAAACTGCACAAAGATGATGAAGCTTCTGTCACAGCGTGTTAACATGACGCTACCACAGTACATCAAGAGAGGCTTCTGCAGTAACTGCGGGACCCCCTATGGAAGAACCACACTAATAAGGGTGAGAAGAAATATTGTTCATGTTAGGTGCGGCTTCTGTGGTGAACTCAGAAGATTGCCCTATGGGATTACTCGTTCAGAGTCTCAATCTGGAACATTACCTTGAATCCTTCAAGAGTGGCCTGAATCTTGTCAGCAAACCATATTGAATCATCTGCGGTTGCGCTGTCTCCCCACTCGTAAATCATGTCATGCTCTCCTATGACAGGCTTGAATCCAAGGGACCTCAACCTATTTATTACTTCGCTAGGTTTTGCACCTTCGCTGGAAAATGTTACTTTGAGATAGGTTTTCATCGGTTTCATCGCTACATTTAAGCCCCATATATAGTTTTTTCTTGCAGGATTATAAAAAGAATGGTTTAAAAATAGGGAAATATTATGATCCGGAATTCCCGGAATCTTTCTTGCTGAACTTTGATGGCCACCAGTTAAGCCTCTTAAGAAGAAGCATAACTGCAGGAACGAAGAATGGCCAGCTTACGAATGTATCTATAAGGACTCCCAGTGCAAGTCCGGCCCCGATTTCCTGAATTATGGCAAGCTGGCTGAATACCAGTGCACCGAATGTGGCAAATAGCAGCGATCCAAGCGTTACTATAACGCCGCCGTTTTCAGTTATGCTTTTCGCTATTCCCACTGCATCATCGTTCCCTTTGATAACCTCCTCCCTTACTCTTGTTATCATGAAGATGTCATAATCGAGTCCCACAGCCAGTAGAGTTATGACAGTAAACATGGGAAGGAATATGAGGATTGAAAGATGCAGTATGTAGTAAAGAGCAACATATGCTATGGACAGAGATATTATAACGGATGCAAGAACCATAAATATCAGCCTTATGGGCGTGAACACAGAACCCAGCTGAATGAAAAGCACCAGGAAGATAGCTATGGCCAGAATCGGTACCAGCTTTGCAAAGCTGGCAGATGTGAAACTGTATGCATTATTAAGGCCCTCTGTTAAACCCCCTATATAGAATTTGTAATTACCTCCGGACACTGATGTTACTATAGAATCGAGATTCTTCA